>DATKMG010000709.1:0-2964 GCA_035541995.1 Terriglobia bacterium | reverse complement strand
CAAATGCGGATGTCTCTCATCCTCTTTGTCTCGACACCAATATGGTTTTCCAAACAATGGTTAAGGCAGATGATGGAAATTTCTCGCAAAGCAGCGGTCGGACCACAAATTCTCGCCCCATCGACAAATTTGGAAAATTCGCCCGTGTTCGTTCCCTTTGCCGGTAGCTACGAAGAATTCTTCTTTCAAAAATTCGCTCGGAGTCTGTGGCGCAATCAACGGGGAATGTTCCAGGAAATCAATTCATTGGTTCCTAATGCGGTGGCAGTTTCCCGGGAATGTCTCGAGTCTCTCCCTGACGTTGACTGCCCAGGATGGCTAGAGTGGATTTCAGCCCTCCAGAGAAAAGGGTGTCCCACCTATTGGGTCAAGGACACCTATCTCTTGAAACCTTCTTTTCGAGCATCTTCCGATCAGACCGTCACGCAGGTGAACTAGCCGGTGCCGAAGCTAAGCCCAACCACTAGATCGCCGCAGGTTGCACATGTCCTCGACAAAACATTCTATCTGGGTCTCCCAGAGGGAGAAGATTTCGGCTGGGCAGTTTGCGGACACTATCTGAAAAAAGAGTTGTCGAAACACGTCACAACGGTATCCCTGGAAGATGAACCTGAGCTTGCACAGCGAAAGGATCTTCCCGGACACGTTCTTCATGCGCTTTGTGACCATGATTTTAACACCCTCTTTGAAGCTCGCGGAGTGAGGAACTATGGTTACGCATTCTTTGAGTACGAACTCACCTCGGCGGCTTTGGGAAAGGCAAGATCCCTCGACCTGGTCTTCTGTGGATCGTCATGGTGTCGAGAGAAGCTTCGGAATAGTGGGATCGATCATGCCGAAGTTCTGATTCAGGGCATCGACCCTGAGCTGTTCTTTCCGACGGAACCGAGACCGACGGATGGTTCATTCGTCATCTTCTCAGGTGGCAAGTTTGAGTTAAGAAAGGGACAAGATCTGGTCTTAAAAGCAGTAGCTCACCTACAGCAGAAGTACTCAGATGTTTTGCTCGTGAGTGCATGGTTCAACTTATGGCCCCAAACCATGCAATCAATGGCGGCCTCGCCGTTCATACAGTTTGAGCTAAAAGGATCCGGCTGGAAGGAAAGGATGGAACATCTTTACATGCTCAACGGTCTCGATCCCAAGAGGATTGTCACTTGCGAGAGAATCCCGCATTTCGGATTAAGGCAGATCTTTGCCATGACTGACCTGGGTATCTTTCCGAATCGGTGTGAAGGCGGAACCAATTTGATGTTGATGGAATATATGGCTTGTGGACGGCCGGTGATTGCCTCTCTTACGAGTGGTCACCGGGATATCCTCAATGAAGGGAATTGCGTCCCACTCGTCAATCTCCGTCCGTTTCATCTCAAAGAACCCGACGGACAGCTGCTGGCACTTTGGGAGCAACCCTCGCTGGACGAGTTGATTGATAGAATAGAATTCGCTTACGACCACCGGGAGGATCTCAACCTCCTTGGCAGGCAAGCAGCCAAGGACATGGGGGGACTGACTTGGGCGGCGACTGCTCGACGACTCTTGGACACGGTATTTGCCTAATCGACCAAGCTTTTCCAATTGCCCATCCTACCCCCATTTGGCAGAATAAGTACCGCTGCTTGGAATGGATGATCTCCGATGTTAAATGCGTGCCTGACCATTTCAGAGGCTGGTTTGTGGTTAGTTTGAACGCTCTAGCCACACCGTGAATGTAGGATCAATTTGAGCTGTAAGGGAAGAAACCATTGCGAATCCAGATTGAATCAACTCATTTGAATGGAATCGTCGTCATCGTTCCGGAGGTTTTTGAGGACGCAAGAGGCTTTTTCATGGAAGTTTACAGGGCGGACCAGTTCCGAGAACTGGGATTGCCCAGCGAATGGGTTCAGGACAATCACTCCCGTTCGGAGAAGGGGGTTTTGCGTGGTCTACACTTCCAATATACCCCCCCCATGGCCAAATTAATGAGAGTTACCTACGGTACTGCCTTCTTGGTGGCGGTCGACATCAGGAAAGACTCTCCTACGCTGGGAAAATGGTTTGGCCTGGAGGTTTCAGCTCAAAACAAGAAGCAGGTCTTCGCTCCCGCCGGTTTTGCGCGCGGCTTCTGCGTACTGTCTGCCTTTGCAGAAGTCCAATATAGATGTACGGGAATTTACAATCCACAGGGTGAGTCCGGTATCCGTTGGAACGACCCTGATATTGGTATTAATTGGCCTATTTCAACCCCTACCCTCTCCGTCAAAGATGCCAAGGCTCAATGCTTGGCAGAATGGCTAAGAAGGCCAGAGTCGAACCTCTTCAGACTTCAAAGCCCGGTATAGCTGTATTCGGAATATTACAGGGGAAAAGGGGAAGACTAGTATGACTTTGAGGACCTTTTCGAACGTGTTGCAGGCGAACGATGACAACCTTCCTTCTCCCATTTGAAATTGGCAAATCGCCCTCTCCCTGTGGCGCTGAGGAATTCGTTCCAGCCTGTAATCCAAATCTCCTCACATCCATTGATCATGCCCAAGTCAGCGCCGAAACCCATCTGCTAGCTCTGGCATAACGCCCGAAACCTGGACACAATATTTCCTGGTTGAGAATCGGCAACCTGCCAGTTATGACCTCGGTCTTTACTCCGTGCTCTCCACTAACAATTGAGGTGGCTCGGCCATCTTCCACAATGATGAAACATGCAGTCCGAACATTAACGAACTGGATCGATGGGTCAACTTGGAAGAAGGTGACCGCAACGAAAACCAAGGAGGCACTCAGGCACCTGACCTATGGTACTTGGGCAATGGAACGACTTTCAATGATTTCTCTGCTTCAACGCTCTAGATTCCACGACCGGGCTTCGAGTGGCGTTTCCTTGAACAAGTTCTCTCCCAAGGGGGCAGTAATGACGGCGAACATCACAAAGGCCGCGGGAGGGGCAACGTTGTTGTCCCCGCGCGGGACAATCTATACGAGAAC
>DATKMG010000708.1:0-7580 GCA_035541995.1 Terriglobia bacterium | reverse complement strand
CCCCAATGTCCACGCCATGATCGTCTTAAACACAGCATTGGCCAGCAGGGCGAGCAAAATGGACCCCGTCGCTATTCCCGCCTCAATCTTACCCGTCTGGAAGAGTTCTCCAATTGTGATTGTGACCGAGTCAACATCAAGCAGGCCGCTGATGGCACTTGTCCAGGTCAAGGCTCGATTTCCATAATGAAGTATCATGGACTTGACGAAAAAAAGAATTACCGCGAACATGACGCCAAACTGCAAGGCTGGTCCAAAAGAAAAAGGATTGCGAACACTCATGCGTTGCCTCGATTCACCTTCGCGCGAGGGGGCCACCCGGATCAATCCGGCCAACACCAAGCCCGCTGCAGCCATAACTAACAGAGGCTTCACCGTAGTCCCAAAAAGAGGCGGGCTGATCGTCAGCAGGAGCGCCAGGATTCGAGGAAATTGCACAGCGTTGGCCACAGTTGCGGCCTGCCAGTAAGCCTTCAGTTGGCCTGGCTGAAGACGTGCCTCGTGGGCAAAGGCAGAAGTAGAGGCGGTTGTGGATGCCATGCCCCCCAGCAGGCCAACCAGCTTCAACCCCGTATTCTCCCCCAGGAATTTTTCCAGGAAATAGCCCACATACGAGATCGAAGACACCAGGATGACGAAAAACCAGACCCGCCGCGGGCTGAAGAATTCATAGGGTCCAAAACTCCCCTGGGGAAGTAGAGGATAAATAATAAAGATCAGGGCAAGGAAGCTCAGTGTGTCTGTGAATTCGACTTCGGTCAAGGTCTCGCGGAAGAACCGATGAAGGGTGCGTTTGGCCTCAAGAAAAGCAGTTAGGATAATGGCCAGAGCGATGGCGCCATGACGGAAGCTTGGAATTGCAGTCGTGTAACTGAGAAAATACACCGCAATGGCAGCCAAGTCAGTTGTCAGCCCCACTCCTTGGGGTTGACGGCGCTTGAAGGTAATCCACATGGCCACAATTCCCAGCAGCGCCGAAACAGTCAGCCCGGGAATCTGGAGAAGGCCGCAAAGTCCACCCAAGGCCGCCACCAGGATAAAGTCCCGCAGGCCGGCTCGACTGGCAGGGTCAGGCTGGTCGCGGTGGGCTCCTTCCCGTTGCGCTCCCACGAGCAAACCGATCACCAGGGCTTCAGACATAGAACGCGCTATTGCCAGGTCCGTTAAGTCTGTATAAGGGTTCACCGTGGCTCCGACGAGCAATTCGCTCGCTTTTGTTCCAGGATTTGTAGAACTCCCCAGTTCTTTGGCCGACTTGAGGGCCGCTTATTTCTAAATTAAATATCGCTCAGAGGGGCTACCCGAACGAAAAGGACAATCTCCAAGGAGAACTCGCGTTGCCGTTGGGATAACTCCTAGATTGAACTGCACGAGGACATCGGCAATCAGTCTTAAGATCAAGGTCAGGCGATAAAAAGGGTTCCTTCCTCAAATGACGGCCCCAAGTATCCCAAATGACTGGAGGCTTGGCAAGAGTGGCATGCTAAACACCCGTCATTTCCTCTCTGGAAGTTATTGCGAAACAACCTCTGAGTCGCTTTGAGCGTAGGGTCCATAGGGGGATTCAGGGGCTGGCCGAAATCCACCACGCGGTGGCTCAAGTTGGCCAGCTACATCCCCAATTGATTCACTGTTCTCGGAGAATCAATCAGGCAAGTGGCAGAGAATCAACGCAATTAGTGATTGCACTCACATACTTGGACATGGCCATCGGATTGCGACTAACATAGTGAGTACAAAGTGCACCAGTGCCAGTTTCAAGACTGGAGGCTGAACATGGTGAAACAATCGAATTGGACAAGTTTGATAATTCTCATATGTCTATTGGGTCTACCCGGGACGCTGAAAGCCGAGGAACCGGAACCGGGGGTAGGGCGAGTAAGTCTGATTAACGGCGACGTCTCCACCATGCGGGGAGATTCAGGAGACTGGGTTGCTTCCACCGTCAATGCTCCGGTCGTCCAGGGAGACAAAATCGCAACCGGCAAGCAGTCACGAACTGAAATCCAACTCGACTACGCCAACATCATGCGTCTGGATCAAGGAACTGAGGCACGGATCGCTGAACTGAGTCATGGCCGCATCCAAGTTCAGCTTGCCCAGGGTCAGTTGAGTCTCACTGTCCTCAAAGACAACGAGGCAAACGTGGAGGTCGATACTCCTAATGTGGCCGTACGCCCAATTCAAGAGGGGGTCTACCGGATCCAGGTGCTTTCCGACTCCCAGAGCCTCGTGATCGTGCGCAACGGGGAGGCCGAAATCTCAACCGGGCAAGGGAGTGCCCGCGTGGGGAAGAATGATATGATTACAATTCGGGGGGCAGACAACCCTGAATACAAAGTCAGTCAGGCCCCTGGGATCGATACGTGGGATGATTGGAATAATGAACGCAACCGCCAAATCCAGGATGCTCAGAGTTGGCGCTACGCCAATAATTACTACACGGGCGCCCAGGATCTCGACCGGTACGGCCGATGGGTCCAGGCGCCTGGCTACGACTGGGTCTGGTCTCCCTATGCTGATGCGGACTGGGCACCCTACCGCTCAGGCCGCTGGTGCTGGGAGCCGTATTGGGGATGGACCTGGGTATCGTATGAACCCTGGGGATGGGCTCCTTACCATTACGGCCGGTGGTTTTGGTATAACTCAGGTTGGTGCTGGTGGCCCGGCCCCGTCCACGCTGCTTACCATCCTGTCTGGGCACCTGCTTACGTTTCTTTCTTCGGTTTTGGTTATGGAGGGCGAAATTGGTCCTTTGGGTTTGGCTTTGGATTCAACTCGATCGGTTGGTTGCCAGTCGGTCCATGTGATCGCCATTATCCCTGGTGGGGCCACAACAACAATTACAACGTAGTCAATGTCACCAGCATCACAAATGTAAGAAATGTGGGAGGGATCGGGCCGCTGGCTGACCCAAGACAGCGACCCTACTATTCCAACCTGCAGATGGCTCTCAGGGATCCGCGAGTGCAACAGGGAGTAACGGCCGTTTCCACTGAAAATTTCGTCCAGGGAAGGACAGATCTCCACAACCAGATTCGTAGTGGCATTTCCCTTCGCAATGCTCAAATGGTGCAAGGTACTGTGCCTGCTGTGCCGACTCGAGCCAGTCTGCGGCCAACAGATCGTGTGGTCAATCCCGCATCATTGCCATCCCGAACGGCGTCTGCTCAAAAGTTCCTTGGCGCGCGACAATCTACCAGCGCCGCTAACTCTTTTAGCGAGCGGGTTGCGCAGATTCAACACATGGTTCAAACCAGGGATGCTTTGGGAGTGGGTAATCATGCTGCTGGAGCTGCGCAAGGAAGCCAGATTCTTCCTCGAACTTCGACTCCGGCAGCAGGTTCCAGCACACGGCCGACGGTCGCTACAGGCCAATCAGTGGCGTCTCCCGCCTCTAGCGTTTCCAGCCAATCCGTGCAAAGATCGGCTTCTGGTCAACCCGGTAGCTGGCAACGACCCAGTCTGACCACGTCAAGCAGGCCTCAGCCGACTGGGATCACAAGTCCGTCGCTCCAAGGAGCCTTCCACGGATCAGGTACGTCAGCCACCAGTTCTGCACCGAACCCGTCTACCCCTGCAACAAATCGATCCAGCTGGCAGCGATTCTCACGTGAAACTCCAGCAGACCGGGGTCACGTTTCGGTTCGAGAAAGCACGCCTGCAAGTGGGAACTCTGCCCCAGTTCAATCAGACCGGTATAATCGAAGTTTTTACAGCACGCAACCTGGTGGAGCACGAACTCTACAATCGCCTACTGGGAGCTCAAGCCACTGGCAACGCTTTAGCAATGGGGACCGACCAACTCCTTCGAGTCCTTCTAACCGCAGTTTTGGCAGCTTTCCTTCGCGCAGCCTATCAGATCGTTCCGCTTGGGACCGAATTTCTTCACCGCCCGACCCCAGGGCTTCCATGCGTTATGATACGAGGCCTTCGTACCGTCCGGAGACCTCGGGGTCCCGTTCGTATGAGAGCCCTCGCAGTTATCAAAGGCCACCTTTGCAGATGAATAAACCCATCGTCACCGAGCGGAGCACCCGGAGCGGTTCCAGCGGTGGGCAAAGCGTGTCGCGCGGCGGATCGCGATCAGCTCCATCGCCTTCACGTTCTTCTGGCGGAGGCCGCCGCTAACCAGAAATGGAGTTCTATTTTCCTGTAGATCGTCTCTAAGCAGGGGGCGGAAGCTGCTCCACCCCATCCCTGTCGGTTCTCGAAAAACCTTACCTCGCTGGAATAAGAACATGTTACCGTGTGCTTCTGCACCCTCGGAAAGGATACTGGAGTCAAAGATCACCTGGTGACAGTTCAATCCTCCACAACCAAGTCTGAGCACTCTCGGTCGCCAGCAGTTCCAGGCTCGCCTACGGCTGATCCCACGAAAGGGAAGACACTGCTGTTGGCCGACTCCAATTACTCCAGGCTGACTTGGCTGGACTTGCTCTGGTTGTTGTTGCTGGGTGGGCTCGCCGTCATTCCTTCGACCGATGAAATTCACAAGGAACTGATTTTGGCTGGAATCGGCATCTTCCAGCTTCTGGAACGTTACATTCTGCGGCGGATCAAGCCCAGACGCGCTCGGGCCTATGTGGTTCTAATTAAAACCCTCCTAGCGACTTTGTTGATTGGGCATACGGAGGAAATCCCGATTAACAGCAGTTATTATCTCATCTACTATCTTCCGGTGGTCACTGCGGCGACACTTTATGGCATTCTGGGGACAGTGCTGTGGACGGCCTTGATCTCAGTTGCCTATTGTTCCTACCTGTATCCGGCACTGGAGTTTTATGAGTTGACCCCGGCAGGCCTTTCGGAATTAGTGATACGCAATCTGTTCTTTTTCCTGGCCGCTGTCTTGGTCAATCGCTTTATTACGGAAGTTCGCCGGCAGACTTCTCGCTACCAGGTATTGGCACAGACCCTCGCCGAGACGAACCGGCAACTGGCGGAAGCCCAGGAAGAGGCTCGGCGCTCAGAGCGACTGGCGGCTCTGGGTCAGCTTTCCGCTGGGTTGGCTCATGAAATCCGCAATCCGTTGGGTGTCATCAAGGGTTCGGCGGAAATGCTGAGCCGGAAGCTCCAATCTGCAGACCCGGTAGCTGCCGAATTGGCAGGTTATATTTCGAGCGAAGTGAATCGCCTGAACGGACTGGTCAGCCGATTCCTCGATTTTGCTCGGCCCCTAAAGCTCGAATTGCACCGGGAGGCCATCATCCCAATCCTCGAGCGAGCGCTCCAATCTGTTGCGGCGAGGTGGCCCCAGTCGAAAGTGGTAGTCCAACGCGATTATGCTCCGGCGTTGCCGCCAGTGGCAGTGGATTCAGGACTTTTCGAACAGGTCTTCGTCAATCTCATCTCCAATGCCTACGAAGTCATGCCGGATGGCGGAACTCTCAGGTTGACTGTGGCTCCGGGCGTATCTGATAGCAGTGCGGGAGTGACAATCGAGATCGAAGATACTGGCCCAGGAATATCTCCGGAACTGCACGGACAAATCTTCAATCCCTTTTTCACAACGAAGAAAAGTGGGGTAGGCCTGGGTTTATCTATAGTTTCAAAGATTGTGGACGATCACCGGGGCTGGATCCGGGTATTGAACCGGGTTGGCAAAGGGGCTTGTTTCCAGGTATTCTTGCCGTCGGAAGATATGGCTCAGGACGAACCATTATGCCCAACATCCTGATTGTTGAAGACGAACCCAAAATGCTGCGCCTGCTGGAGCTCAATCTGGCCGAGGAAGGATACACCCTCTTTTTGGCTTCTGACGCGGAGGGCGGGTTGAAAATCTTGCGGCAGGAGCCCATCGATCTGGTCCTGACCGATTTGAAGCTCCCAGGCATGACTGGGTTGGGACTCTTGCAGGAAATCAAACAGACAAACGCACTCCTGCCGGTCATAGTGATGACAGCTTACGGAACCGTGGAAACGGCAGTCGAGGCCATGAAAGCAGGAGCCAGTGATTATGTGTTAAAGCCCTTCTCGCTTGAGGAAATCAAGCTGATTGTTCGAAAGGAGCTTCAGGTTCACCGCCTGATTGAAGAAAACCGCTCATTGCGTGAGGCCCTGGGAAAGCGCTACGAATTTCGTAACATTGTTGCCCGAAGCGCCGCCATGCAAGAAGTATTGGCCATTGTGGCTCGAGTAGCCCCTACAAATTCCACAGTCCTGCTGGGTGGGGAGAGCGGCGTGGGCAAGGACCTGATCGCTCGGGCGATTCATCAGCATTCACGCCGGGCTTCCGGTCCCTTTGTGAAGATTAATTGTACGGCCATCCCGGAAAACCTTCTGGAGAGTGAGCTTTTCGGGTATGAAAAAGGTGCCTTCACCGGTGCCACGACCAACAAACCCGGTAGGTTTGAGCTGGCGGACAAAGGGACCATCTTCCTGGATGAAGTGGGGGATGTGCCGCCCGCCATTCAGGTTAAGTTGCTTGGCGTTTTGCAGGAACGGCAGTTTGAGCGGTTGGGGAGCAACAAGACCTTAAAGGTGGATGTTCGCTTGGTGGCAGCCACGAATCGGGACTTGCGGGCAGCTTTGGAACAGGGGACGTTCCGAGAGGACCTGTACTATCGGTTAAATGTGGTCCCAATCAGTATCCCCCCGTTGCGAGAACACAAAGAGGACATTCCTTATCTGGTAGAACATTTCCTTGAGAAGTTCTCACAAGAGTCCGCCAAACCAGTCCGTCGAATCGCGCCCGAGGCACTGGAGCGCTTGATGGGATTTCACTGGCCTGGAAATGTGCGAGAGCTCGAGAATATTATCGAACGTGCCGTGGCTTTCACAAGCAGTGAGGTTTTGGAGATAGGCGATATCCGGCTCGATGTCTTGCCCTCTAAATCTTTAGTGAACCCGCTCACCTTCCTCCCGGAGGGCATGACTCTGGAACAGTGGGAAGACGAAATGATTCGTGAGGCCCTGCGCCGCTCGAACAACAACAAGAGCCAGGCTGCCCGTCTTCTCGGGCTGTCGCGCAATGCCCTGCGGTATCGCCTCTCTAAAATGGGCTTGCCCGAAGAGACTTGAAGCCAGATGACTCCAGGGGCGGATTCGGTAAGGCTCACTGCTACTCACCAAATTTTCTCCTTCCTGGTATCTTCAGACCTGCTGCAATGGCCTTTTCGCGTAGCATTTCTCCTGCGGGGATTGGGGACTCAAAGAACAACACCTGAAGGAGCCTTGGATAGTCGTTGAGGGCCGCTAACGCCTTCGCCCACTTCACGGGATCTTCCTTCTGAAAACCCGGGGCAAGATCCAGGCAGATGGCCAGGTAAGCGGCACGAGCACGATGCTGTGTGCTGGCTCCGCCGGCCATTCCACCGGCGATCTCCGATTTCAGACTGGAACGCAGTTCGGTCAATTGCTGGTCAGGATTTTCTAGTCCTTGGATGTTAGCCGGCCTCTCGACGGGAATATGGTACACAGGCAGGCCTCCGGATTGCGAGCGAGCGCCGCCATGCTCGGTGATAACCCGTTGAGCAAGCACAACCAGGCGATCTCCAAAGCGGGTGATGGTTTCATCAGCAGGCATCTGGTCCCGGCTTGTATTGCGGAACAAGTCCCGGATCTTCCAGCCCTGGTTC
>DATKMG010000707.1:0-6009 GCA_035541995.1 Terriglobia bacterium | reverse complement strand
AAGAAGTTGGATCGGGGGAAGATTGAGATCCAGCCCGACGAATGCAAAGGGTGTGGGTTATGCATTTCAGCTTGCCCAATCAAGGGGATTCTCTTCTCGGAATCCCTTAACGTGCAAGGTTTTCGACCAGCCCACTTTGTGGCCCGGACCTGTAGCGGGTGTGGAATCTGTTTTTATATTTGTCCTGAACCCGGGGCCATCACTGTGTACTTGAAGAGCCCGTCCTTCGACAAACATGTCTAAGAAACTCACCAAAGGAAACGTTGCCGTAGTCAAGGGGGCAATTCTGGCGGGCTGTCGCGCGTATTATGGTTATCCGATCACTCCTGCCAGCGAGATTGCCGAAGCGGCTGCCTACTACTTTCCCAAGGTTGGGGGAACCTTCTTGCAGGCGGAAAGTGAAGTCGCCGCCATTAATATGGTCTATGGTGCAGCTGCAACCGGGACTCGCGTGATGACAGCTTCTTCGGGGCCTGGCCTAAGCTTGATGCAAGAGGGACTTTCCTATCTGGCGGGTGCTGAACTGCCATGTGTTGTTGCGGATATAATGCGGGCAGGTCCCGGTCTGGGAAACATTGGGCCTGAACAAGGCGACTACTTCCAGATGGTCAAGGGCGGTGGTCACGGTAACTACCACAATATTGTTCTGGCTCCTAACTCTGCCCAGGAAATGTGCGATTTCACCATGCAGGCCTTCGAAATCGCGGATCGGCTAAGGAATCCGGTGATTGTTTTGACAGACGGTTTTGTGGGACAAATGATGGAGCCCGTGAAATTCTCTCCTGTCGGGTTGGAGCCGCCGGCCAACGCTTGGGCTGTTCAGGGGAATGCCCAGACGCGCCACAATCTCATTAGTTCGATCCACCTCCGGCACGAGGCGATGGAGAGACACGTCAATGACCTCGAGAAGAAGTACGCTGTTGCCGCTGAGTGCTGTACACGCCACGAGTGCTATCGCACTTCCGAGGCCGATATCATTCTGGTGGGCTACGGAATCGTTTCCAGGATTCTCCGCTCGGTAGTGGACCAGGCTCGGGCCGGTAGCCTGAAGGTGGGATTGTTCCGACCGATCTCCTTGTGGCCCTTTCCAGGAAAGGAACTGAGAGCGCTGGCGGAACAGGCCAAGAGTCTCCTAGTCTGTGAACTAAGCTGGGGGCAGATGCTCGAGGACGTCCGCCTGGCTGTGGGTGATCTTGTTCCCATTCATTTCCATGGAAGAAAAGGGGGCATGGTACCGACCCCTGAAGAACTTCTGCGGAAGATTCAGGATGTCCAGGCTTGCGTCGGAGGTGCCGTTTCGGTTGGGAAATAGGACGCACAAGTGAATCCGGGTTCTCCCCGTCTGCCAGAGTTAGGCAATTCAAGCGGCGATGCCGGAGCACTAGTTTTCCTGGCGGGCAAAGCCATTATCATGGTGTCAGTCAGGAGTGGGAGTTTAAGGGTTTTGAGAGAAAAGGAGGCTTGATGTACACCGTCGTTCATGAGAAGCCCGCGAGTTTCTATACTTCTTATGACCGTAAAGAAGGGGACGTCAAGCTGACTCACTATTGTCCCGGTTGCGGTCACGGCTCGTTACACAAGTTCATTGCTGAGGCTATCGATGACCTGGGCATTCAGGAGCGGACCGTCTTCGTCAGCCCGGTTGGTTGTTCGGTTTTTGCTTACCACTATCTGGATGTCGGAAACGTGCAGGCCGCTCACGGTCGTGCTCCAGCTGTCGCGACGGGCATCAAGCGAAGCAATCCGGAAAGCATAGTCATTGCATATCAGGGGGATGGAGATTTGGCGGCTATCGGTACGGCGGAGATCATTCATTCCGCGAATCGAGGGGAGAACATCACGGTTTTCTTCGTCAATAATGCCATCTATGGCATGACGGGGGGACAGATGGCTCCAACTACGCTTATCGGGCAAAAGACTGTTACGACGCCAATGGGCCGGAATCCGCACCAGGAAGGTTATCCATTAAAGGTTTGCGAGCTTCTCAGCACGCTGGAGGGCTCAACCTACCTCGAGAGAGTGGCCCTGACGAGTCCCAAGACCTACATGAAGACCCGGCAAGCAATTCGGAAGGCTTTGAAGAACCAAGTTGAGAACCGGGGTTTCTCCCTGATCGAGGTTCTTTCGCCGTGCCCGACCGGATGGAAGCTGAAACCTAACCAAGCTTGGAAATGGATTGAAGATCAAATGTTCCCGGTATTCCCGCTGGGTGTCTACAAGGATCTTTCAACCTCGCGGCAACCATGGCCAAGGACTGGACCGGGTCTGCCAGCAGAGCGGGTTGCTGGAGTACTGGACATAGGCTTCCCTCTGTCCCGCGAAGAGGATCCCTCCGGCGAAGCGACACTTCCGGTCGAAACGAAAGAGATGAAAATTGCTGGATTTGGTGGACAGGGAGTGTTGTTCATGGGAGTAGCTCTGGCAACGGTGGCTATGAAGGAGGGGTACCACGCGACGTGGCTCCCTTCCTACGGACCGGAAATGCGGGGAGGGACGGCCAATTGCAATGTCGTTTTTTCGCACCGTCCCATTGGTACCCCTTTGGTTGACTATCCGGACATTCTCATTGCGATGAATGCGCCCTCGCTCAAGCGGTTTCAGAATCAAGTGAAATCTGGGGGACTGATTGTCTACGATAGCGCAATCATTTCGGATAGCCCTGAAGCGTCTGGGCGCGAGATCTTGCCGGTCCCCGCAGCAAAAATGGCTCATGAGTTGGGAGACCATCGGGTGGCAAATGTGATCATACTGGGAGCGATGTTAGCGAAGTGCCCGATATTAAGAAGAACCAACGTCTATGCTGCCCTTGAAGAGAGTGTTGAAAACGAGAATCTAAGGCAGCTTAACCGCAGGGCCTTTGAAGCAGGTCGGCTCTATCGTGGTACACAAAGCTGAAATCTGGTCTCGAAAGGACTGTCTTCATTTTATCGGTCTCCATGCTGAGTCGGAGCAGGAGAAGGCACTTTGGCATTGCGTTTTTTAAGCTTGATCGAAGTGAATTGGTTAACAGAGAATGGTGGAGCGTGCGTATGGCAATTGACATCGAAAAAGGACGAGGTGGCTTTGAGGTGTCTTTAGAAGAAAATTCTCAACACGGTGGAGATGCCCTGAGGGAAATTCACAAGGTAGGCGTCATCGGGGGTGGAACGATGGGGCGCGGGATTGCCGCCTTCCTGGCTCAGGCAGGTATCGAAGTTGTCCTTTGCGAGCTGAACGAGACACTCGCAGAATCAGCCCTGACAAAAATCGGGGAATACTTTGACTACGAGATTTCCCGATGGGCTCTAACCGAAGGTGACAAGCGGGCGCTGATGAAAAGGCTTTCGACAACCTCGTACCTTGACGACTTGTACCTACTTCCCATTTTGATTGAAACCATCCCTGAAGACATGAGCTCGAAAGTCGCATTGTTCAAACAGCTGTCACAAATCTGCCCAGCCTCCACTCTTTTTGTCACTAATACCTCGACTCTCAGCATTACAGCCATGGCTCGGAGTATTTCGCATCCTCAGCGATTCATTGGAGCCCATTTCCTGAATCCCGTGTCGCGTGTCAAGCTGGTGGAACTGGTGCGGGGATTGGAGACCTCGAAAGATACCTATGAGGAGATCCGGGGGTTCCTGGTTCGGCTGGGTAAGACGCCAATCGAGGTGTATGAGTATCCCGGTTATGTAACTACTCGTGTCATCCTGCCCATGATTAACGAAGCCATGCATGTCGTCATGGAGGGAGTCGCCAGCGCCGAAGACGTGGATATCGCCATGAAACTCGGATACCAATTGGAAATAGGACCGCTGGCATTAGCTGACCGAATGGGGTTGGACGAAGTCATGAAATGGATGGATTACCTTTTTCGGGAACTCGGGGATTTGAAATACCGACCGTGTCCAATCTTGCGCAAAAAAGTGCGTGAGGGTGAACTGGGAGTAAAAACCGGGCGCGGCTTCTTTGAGTACCACGGGAAAGTTGATTAATCAGGCAACAGCCCCGGTCCAAATCGGTTAAAGCTGCAAGGTCGACGGATATCCTCGACTCTGTGGCTTTTTTTGTGGTTATTGACGCACCTAATCTTTGGAAATTGAAGAAAGGGCTTTTATGAAGGCGCTGGTCTTGAATTGCGGCAGCTCGACGGTGAAATTTCAGTTGATAGAGACAGACCCGGATCTGATCTCTCAGAATCAGGATCGCATTCTAGCCAAAGGAATCGTAGAGAAGATTGGGACAACAGAGGCCATCATCAGCTACCAGCATGGTGACGAAAAGCCGGTTAAGTCAGTCGAGGAAGTCCTTGATCACAGGACGGCTGTCGCCAAGTGCCTGGCTCTTCTGACCTCAGGGGACCATGCTGCGATCCGGGACGAATCGGACATAGGAGTAGTTGGCCACCGCGTGGTTCACGGAGGGGAGCGATTCAGCTCCTCCACTTTGATGGATGAACAGGTAGTGGCCCAGATTCGGGACTGTATTGACTTAGCACCGCTTCATAATCCACACAATCTAAAAGGCTACCAAGTTTGTGCCCAACTCTTGCCAGATGTGCCTCAAGTGGCGGTTTTCGATACTTCCTTCCACCAGACGATGCCTCCTTCTGCTTACATTTATGGGTTGCCTTTCGTCCTTTACCGCCGTCATCAGATTCGTCGCTACGGTTTTCACGGGACATCCCATCGATTTGTGGCCTATCGATTCCGCCAAATTTTGGGTCTTAACCGTGAAGATGGCAATCTGATTACCTGCCATTTGGGGAATGGTGCATCCATCTGCGCGATTCGGGCGGGCAAATCTGTGGATACTTCAATGGGATTTACCCCCCTGGAGGGGTTGGTGATGGGAAGCCGGAGCGGAGACATGGACCCGTCGGTGATCCTGCACGTCATGGCAAAGGAGGAGTTGTCGATCAACGAAGCGACTACCCTCTTAAACAAGCACAGCGGATTGTATGGAATATCCGGAATCTCCAGCGATATGAGGGAGCTGATGGAAGAGTACAGGGCAGGCAACGACAGAGCCAAGCTTGCCATCGACGTCTTTTGCTACCGGATCAAGAAGTACATTGGAGCTTATGCCGGGGTATTGGGGAAAGTGGACGGACTGATCTTTACGGGCGGGATTGGCGAAAACGCACCGTTAGTCCGTGCTAAAAGCTGTGACAGTCTAGAATTCTTTGGAATTGAAATCGATTCCGCTCTCAATGAAGCCACTATTCGCAAAGAGGGAGAAATCAGTCCATCTTCCAGTAAAACTAAGGTTTATGTAATCCCGACGAATGAGGAGCTTCTGATTGCCCGGGACGCAGTCCGTGCCGTCCTGGGAGTTCCTCAGCCTGTATAGTCGACCAGATCTGAGACCGTGCATTGATTGCATAATCTGGAAGCTTCCATCAGGCCCAGCATATCGGTTCAGAATTGCCTGCCCGATTCCAGGATGGCTCGATCAATCGAAAAGCGACAGCTCCATCTTGGCTGGGGGTTGAGAGCCACTTTGGGAGAAAACACCCACATGCAGTGGACTTCTCAAGCAACCCTCACTCCTGTCTGACCCTCGCTTACTATCGACTCACCTGCAGTGCCTTTTTTCCAGTGTCACTTTTGAGTAATTGAACTAACCATCGAAAATCTTCCTAGATGGCAGCACAATTGCTTGAGTGTTAGCAAAGATTCAGTGCTTTGGAAGTTAATCCGTTCTGAACCTCATGCTGCCGGTCATGTGATCGAAAACGGCAGGAGGCGAAAAATATGAACAAAAAACTAATTGTTTCCCTGGTATTGATTCTCTCGGTTCCGTTTTGTTTCCTGGGCAGTGGCTTTCAGCCCTGTTGTGATGATCATGCCGATACGGTGAAAGCCTACCTCGACTCCATGAAGGAATTAGTGGCAAAGGTAAAGGCCGAGAATCTGGAGCAATTCTCTCAGAAAAGCCATAGACAGGAAGGAATGACCTACCTGAGATTTGTGTCTCAGAGCAGTCTTGAAGCAGCCCGGCACTATAACGAGATGATTGTGAAGTCCG
>DATKMG010000706.1:0-3597 GCA_035541995.1 Terriglobia bacterium | reverse complement strand
CCTGTTTTAGCTTGGACGCCAGCGCCGATTCGCCGTTCTTGGCCGGATCCAAATAGTGGCGGATACCGAAGTAGGTAACCTCCGAAGGGCTCATGACGACATCATGCCCCTGCCGGGCAGCCTCAATCCCGCCTTCCTCTCCGCGCCAGCTCATCACTGTGGCCTCAGGGGCTAATCCTCCTTGCAGGATTTCGTCCCAACCGATCATCCTCCTATTCTTGGAGGACACGAATTTGCCGATTCTTTTCATGAAATAACTCTGCAACTGATCGACATCTTTCAGGCCCTCGGCCCGCATGCGCGCTTGGCACTTGGGGCAAGCTTGCCAAAAGGTCTTCTTGGCCTCATCTCCCCCCACATGGATATAAGGATTGGGGAACAGCTCCATGACCTCTGACAAGATGTTTTCAAGAAACACAAAGGTCCTTTCATTGCCTGCACAAAAGGGGGCCGTGAACTCGTTAAACTCAGTTATGGGAGGGTCAGGTGGCACGTAAGGCTTTCCGGTGCAGGAAAGTTCTGGATATGTGTCCAAAGCAGCCATTGCGTGGCCGGGCATTTCAATTTCAGGAAGGATAGTCACATGGCGCTGACGAGCATATTCGATGACCTCTCGAACGTCCTGCTGCGTATAAAACCCGCCGTAGGTCCTTTTCTTAATGTCCATGGAACGATTCTTGTCATAAAGCCAACTGTCAGCGTCTCGAGGTTCCCGCCAGGCGCCAAACTCGGTCAACCGGGGATAATGCTTGATCTCGATTCTCCACCCATGATCATCCGTCAGATGCCAATGAAACACATTCATCTTATGCATAGCCAGGACGTCGATATACTGTTTGATAAACTCCTTGGGATAGAAGTGCCGCGAGACGTCCAGGTGCATCCCCCGCCAGCGAAAACGAGGGTAGTCCACGATTTTGAGGCAAGGCAGAGCGCAGGAAGCTCCTACTTGGGGTGGCTTGCCATGAAACAAAAGCTGCTTAAGTGTCTGCACTCCATAGAAGAGCCCTGCGTCCTCTCGGGCTGCGAGTTTCACCGCTTCGGGGAAAATCTCAAGCTGATATCCTTCATTCTGCTGAATGCCCTTGTCTAAGGCCAGATAGAACCCTTTGCCGGATTTCGAAACCCGCGGCAGGGGAACCAGGCTCACTGCCGAACCTGTCACCTCTTTGATGGACTCCCCCAGCTCTCCTGCAGTCTTTTGTATCTCTTGAGAATCGGGCTGGTAGAAAATAGAGATGGGATCTCTCAACTGCATTTCACCATCTTTAGCAATCACTTCCACTGGTTTAGGAATGACATTGATATCGCGCCGTATGCTGGTTGAGCATGAGAGGCATAAGGGCAAGAAAACCAGGACGATTGACAACTCCTTCTTATTCCTCATAACGTCCACCTTACACGCGAAGGAAGATCTTCCTTTGGTACAGAAAGCGCACAAAGGCAATAGCCAATCCGAGTGCGACGAAGGTAATGAGGAGGTCTCCATAGCGTCCCAGGGCAGAGGCGATTGGGCCACCTACAAAGATCTCGGCCACCTTGCGCAAGTCTACAATGTTGGTTGCAAGGTAGATCGTCAGCGGATTCATCCCTATCCAGACGAACGGAGCGGCCCATCGCTGATATTTCCAGACATCTACCACCAGATAGAACCACCCCAGGAGCATTGAGCTATAGCCCCCTGCCACCAGCACATACGACGAAGTCCAGGCCCGCTTGATGACCGGAAACTGCAAGCCCCAGAGGTATCCGAGGATCGTCATGGCCGCCCCTGCCGCGATCAACCACGCTACTTTCTTCTCAGGCCCGAGCGAAGTACTCTTCAAGAGAAACGCGGCGAAGACACCGAGCAAGCAAGTCCCGACTGCCGGGAACGTGCTGAGATAGCCTTCATTATCGATGCGGTGGTACGGTGGCATCAGATGGTCAACGTAATGCGTCCAGTTCATTTCTTCTTCAAATGACACTTGCGTGGCGCCGGGCAAGGGCACAAATGTCCACAAGGCCCAATAGCTGGCGAGAAGCAAGATGAAGGTGGCGATCAGGCCTTTGAGTTTCAGGTTGCAATAAAGCAGGCTTGTGAAGAAATATCCTAATGCCAGCCGCTGGAGGACCCCGCAAAGGATATTCTCCTCATGAATCCGGGAAAGTCCTCCGTCGTAAAAGACTCCGAGTAGAAACAGGATAAGTCCCCTCCGAATGATGCGCTTGTAAGCGGCCCGCTTACCCTCTTGCTTTATGATCTTGTCCAGGGAGAAGACCAGCGATACGCCAATAATAAAAAGGAACAACGGAAAGATCAGGTCATAAAATACAAAACCCTTCCACTGGACATGATCCAATTGCTGCGTGATAAAACGGACTGGACCGCTCTGGCTAATCTTGCTGAGCGAGCGGAATAACTCATCGGCCCCGATTATCCAGAACATATCGAACCCGCGCAGGACATCCAGGGAAAGGAGGCGACTCCCTGAGGGAGAAGTATCAGTTTGCTTCTTCAATATTGGTTGATTCATCTGAATTCCTTTCCAATCGGGATGGGAAAACGGTGTCCAGAGGTGCTGCTCCGAAGGGACAGGTGACACCAACCCGGCAACAGCGCCCGCTTCTGCAAGGCGTGCCAGTTCGGGAAAAACGACCGCACCTGAGGGCCGAGCCGGGCGTCGGACTTGCAGAGGTCTGCGGCAGTGACGGCTACAAGGTCCATCCCTGCCGGCATTCCGGGTGGACATACTGTTGGGCCGAAGCCGGGCTGACGATTTTTAAGTTGGGGCGATCCCAGATTAATTTCTGTCCTGTGCGCTGTGCTACGCAACCCAGCAGGAGAGTCTCGGTGACAACGCCTGAAAACTCAAAGTTAGCCCCGGGCTTAGTCTTTCCCCCCTTGATGGCATCGAGCCACTCTCGTTCGTTTCCGGGTGACCGTGGTAACGTCTTGGGAGGTTGCTTGTAAGACTTCATTTTGGATTCGGGGATGATCCTGGGGTCGCCGCCACTGAACTCGCAAATGATCTTGCCTTTATCCCCGATAAACAACAATCCTTCTCCTTCTTCACCACCCATTCCCCGTGCCTCATCCAACTCGTCGGGACGGGGAGGCGTTAAGCCGCCGTCGTACCAGGTCATTTTCACGGGAGGCATACTGCCGCGGGCCGGGAAGTCGAAATGGACAATGGAAGCTAGGGGATAAGTCTCAGGGTGGCGATCCGTCGAACTGGCTTCCACGTAGGTCGGTGCCTCCAGTTTCAGCACTCGGAAAATGGTGTCGAAGCTGTAGCAGCCCATGTCGCCGAAAGCTCCGCAGCCGAAGTCGTACCAACCACGCCAGACAAAGGGCAGGTAGGCGTGATTGAAAGGGCGCTCCGGGGCCGGGCCCAGCCATAGGTCCCAATCCAGATCCCTGGGCACCGGTTCTGCCTCTTTGGGACGCTCGACTCCTTGAGGCCAGAAGGGACGGCTCGACCAGTTGATGACCTGGCGGACTGGCCCGATGGCGCCATCCCAGATCCATTCGCACAGCCGCCGCGTATCCTCGGAGGCCTGGTTTCCAACGGCAACTTGCGTAGCCACGCCGGTTTCGCGTGCTACTTCGGCAAC
>DATKMG010000705.1:0-6208 GCA_035541995.1 Terriglobia bacterium | reverse complement strand
GTCCCCAATCACCTGGTTACCGCGGAGGTCCATGAGTTCCCCGAAGGACTGCAGAAATATGTCCACCAACTGGAAGGGCGGTCGATGCTAGTGAAACGTGCACTCCCTTTCCCAGTGGAATGCGTGGCACGGGGGTACCTGGCGGGATCTGGATGGAAAGAGTACCAAACGCGGCATACGGTTTGCGGGATTTCCTTACCGTCCGGCTTAAAGGAATCTGCCCGGCTCCCGCAACCGCTCTTCACCCCTGCCACAAAGGCTACCAGCGGACACGACGAGAATATTTCATTTGAAGAGGCGGCAACTCTAGTGGGCGGCGAAATCGCCCGCCAATTGCGCGAGTATACCTTGCAGATCTATCTTAGAGCTGTCGAGTACGCGGCCACTCGAGGAATCCTCATTGCCGACACCAAGTTCGAGTTTGGTGTCTACCAGGACCAGATCCTTCTCATCGATGAGGTGTTGACGCCGGACTCATCTCGTTTTTGGCCGGCGTCCGATTATGCTCCGGGCCGGTCTCAGCAGTCATTCGACAAACAGTTTGTGAGAGACTACCTGGAGGAGATCCGCTGGAACAAGCAACCACCGGCCCCAGCATTGCCTGATTGGGTGGTGGAAGCAACCAGTAAGAAATATCAGGAAGCATTCCGACTTCTGACGGGCTTGGGGCTTTAGATCACCGATGCAATCTTTCGTCGACCTTCATGTCCATTCTTTTTACTCGAGCGATGCCGACTGTGCGCCGCGCCGGTTATTTGAGTTGGCCAAGCAGACAGGACTGTCGGCTTTCTCCATTTCGGATCATGATACAGTTGGCGCATTGGAAGAGGGGGAGGGTTTGTCCCGTGAGTTTGGGATTGAACTGATTCCCTCGGTGGAATTCAGTACCCGCTACCAATCGCGGTCTTATCACGTGCTGGCGCCGTTTGTGGATCCGCGGAACCTGCAGCTTCACGAGCTCCTGGAAAACCAGTTGTTGGCCAGGATCAGGCAGGCCAAGGGCCGGATTGAAAGATTGAGGGATCTGGGGTTCGATGTAAGCTTTGAAGAAGTTACCGAACGGAATGGCAATTCTGTCCCTGTAGG
Source organism: Terriglobia bacterium (assembly GCA_035541995.1). Classification (GTDB taxonomy): domain Bacteria; phylum Acidobacteriota; class Terriglobia; order Versatilivoradales; family Versatilivoraceae; genus DATKMG01. The sequence goes on along the minus strand of DATKMG010000705.1, from coordinate 5,122 downwards.
GCCGTCCCTTGCAGAGGCTCTATTATCAAAAGCCTCAAACCAGAAGGATTCCAGGCTCGAGCCCTATCTGACCGGTAATAAATCGGAAGGACGGGCTGTTCGTTTTTACCGCGACTACTTTGAAGAAGGTCGGCCAGCCTACGTCGAGGCTGAAGAAGTCGGCACATTGGAGGCGTTCAAAGCAATTAAAGAGGCCGGTGGTATCCCTGTTCTGGCCCACCCGGGTGCACCTGCTTTTCAAGTAGACGAGGTCACATTAGAAGCGTTTGTAAGCGAAGGTCTGGACGGGCTTGAAGTTTATTCTTCGTATCATGACTCGGTGGAGACGAGCAAGTTCTCCGAATGGGCAGGCCGTTATCGACTAGTGATTACGGCAGGGTCGGATTTTCATGGAAAGGTAAAGCCGCGCGTTCGGTTTGGCTCGATAAGAAATCGCGGGAGGGAGATGCTCGACGAATTGCTGGCCAGACGGGAGGCTTACCTTGGCGGAAGGTGACCTGAGAAGGTGGAGCGGCGCTGCGCGACCGCTGTCGCTTTGTCGCTGCCCCTTTCACAACCCGGCTTGGAAATACTGCGGACCCGTGTGTCGTCCCGGCGCTTCGGGTTACCCCTCAGAGGCAGGAAGGGAATCTCTCTATGATGTTACTCTTCCCAGTCAATTGAATGCTGAGGTTCAGGTTGTTTAGGCCTGACAAAAATGTCCTTAGTGGCGCCAATGACTCTTCTTGACTGGTTGTTTGTGGCTATTTTGGTGGTTTCTGTTGCCGGCGGGATCAGCAAAGGGTTTTCGCGGGAAGTGATCGCTCTGGCTGCAGTTCTGATCGGGTTAGTCCTGGCTTGTTGGTTCTTCCCGTCCGCTGCCCACATTTACGTGGATTTCGTGAAGACCCCTGACATTGCGAATCTGCTGGGCTTCATTACCATTTTTGTGGGCTGTATTTTGGCCGGAGCAGTTATTTCCTTTGCGGTCGGAAAGTTCCTGAAGATGGCCAGCCTCCAGTGGTATGATCGGTTCCTCGGTGCGGCCTTTGGGCTCCTCAGGGGATGGCTGATCGGTTCGATTCTGTTTATGATGCTAACGGCATTCCCACTAAGACAAGGGAGTATGGAAAAATCCAGATTTGCCCCATACCTGCTGGTCGGGGCGCGTGTGATTTCTTTCGTTGTTCCCAGGGAAGTGAAAAGCAAGTTTCTGGATGGGTATCACCAGATCCAGAAAATCTGGCAGTCACAATCGGTTTAATACTAATCTCTCGTTCTCATGATTTCTGGAGCTCGTCGTGAAAGACCAACTCGAAGCACTTATTAACCAAATGATCGACAAAGGATTGCTCTTTGAAGAAGCTGCCAGTGAATTCGAAAAAAAGTTCATATTGAAGGCCCTGGAAAAATGCAAGGGAAACCAAACCAAAGCCGCCAAGGTGATGGGTATTCACCGGAACACCCTTAATAAGAAACTCGCCAGCTACAACCACAAGAAGCGATAAACCAGGGTTTAACGACCAGCTTTCTCTCAACTCCTGGCTTCTGGTCCGTCGATTTGTTGCCGATCCAAGCAATAAGGCCCTCTGTGCCGTGCTCCTCTTGCCATGTTCCCCTGGTGGTGAAGGTCCCGGGTGAACTCAAGATAGGAGACGAGTTTCTCATGGATGTGCGCCGGGGTATTCGTTCCTTTCTCGAAGCCAAAAAGAGACACAAGGACAGGACAGCCGGGTATGGGATGGGATTGTTCGCTCAGGCTCTCCGGGATTAAGGCGGTTCGAACCCAAGTTGGTTATTACTTGCAGAGCCGGTCAATCAGTATCTTAATAATTCTTTCCCCTGTCTTTCCATCCCAATACTTGGGCCTGTTCGGCTTACCGGTCAGCCGCATCTGGCGTAGAGCGCACTTGACGATTCTGGCCTTGTCCGTCCCCGCCAGAACGTTGGTACCCTCCGTAAGAGTCACGGGGCGCTCTGTATTCTCTCGCAATGTGACACACGGGATTCCAAGGACAGAAGTCTCTTCCTGAATCCCGCCTGAATCCGTGAGCACCAATCGAGCATTACTCATCAGGCAAAGGAAATCGAGGTAACCGAGGGGCTCAATTGCCTGGATCCTGGCACCTCTCAAGTCGCGTGCCTGCAGTTTTGGATCAAAGGAAAAGTACTTTTCGAACCGGTACTGCTGAATCTGCTTGGTAGTCCGGGGATGAACCGGAAAAAAAACAGGGATTATCTTGGCAATCTCCGAAAGCGCTTCAAGAATAACCTGAAATGTCTGACGCTGGTCGACGTTGCTGGGACGGTGTAGGGTAACCACTGCATAGTCGAGGCAAGCGCGATGCCGCCAGTTTTCCTTTCTCTTGGTGTGAGGCTCTTGCTCGCCCTGTGGTGTCGGCTCATAGTCAAGCCCTAATTGAGAAAGGATTGAGGATTTCATCGCGCTATTCCTGTGTTTCAATAACGTGTCCACCATAGTGTTGCCGACACGATGAATCTTCTTTCTAGCGGTCCCTTCCCGCAGAAGGTTTTCAACTCCGCTGGGTTCACTTACGAAAAGGAGGTCTGACAAGACATCCGTCAGGATGCGATTGATCTCCTCAGGCATAGAACGATCGAAACTGCGGAGCCCGGCCTCAACATGGGCAATTAGGGGCCGAGTTCTCCCAGAGCCGGAATTCGAATAACTGATCTTGGAGGCGACCAGGGAACACGCGACTGTCGAATTGACGTCACCCACCACAAGAAGAGCGTCCGGAGCCTGCCGAATCAAGCAAGGTTCGAACCGTTTCATGATTTCGGCTGTTTGATGAGCGTGGGAAGCCGACCCAACCTCCAATTCCACGTCGGGCTGGGGCATGCCGAGGTCCCGAAAGAATGACCGTGACATCTGCTCCCCGTAGTGCTGTCCCGTGTGAACCAGGAGCGGATGAATCAACGGTTTCCTGCGAAGGCGATTGTGCGTCGCAATGGCATCCACGATGGACGCGATTTTCATGAAATTGGGCCGCGCCCCAGCCACGAGTAAGACCTTGACGGAATGCACAATGAGTGTTCCTTTCTAGAGGGACCTTGCGCAGCAGGCCCTAATTCAGCGGGTACTATAGCATATCAACCCAAGGTTCAACTCGAATCAAGAGAATGCAAACCCCGCAAAACTCCTTGACACCGGCGTGTGCCTGGACTAGAATTAGCACTCAGCATTAGAGAGTGCTAATACGCCTCTGGCGGCAGTCAGATGACACGAAAGGAGCTTTCCCATGAAATTCAGACCCTTGCATGATCGAATCCTCATCAAGCGCTTGGAAGAAAAGGAAACGGTCAAAGGCGGGATCATTATCCCCGACACGGCCAAGGAGAAACCCCAGGAGGGGGTAGTCGAAGCGGTTGGAAACGGTAAGACCCTGGAAAACGGGACCAAGTTAAGTTTGGAAGTTAAGGAGGGAGACCATATCCTGTTCGGAAAGTATTCCGGGACGGAGATCAAGATCGACGGAGTGGAACACTTAATCCTGCGGGAAGACGAGGTCCTGGGTATTCTCGAAACGGAATCCTCAAAATCCAAGAAATGACTTTGTGTAACTCGCAATACCACTATTAAGGAGAAAACAACGAATGGCGAAGCAAATCACTTATGGCGAAGATTCCCGTCATGCCATCTTAAAGGGAGTCAATCAGCTGGCCGACACGGTCAAGATTACCCTGGGCCCGAAAGGACGCAATGTGGTCCTGGACAAGAAGTTCGGATCTCCGACAATCACCAAAGACGGTGTCACGGTGGCCAAAGAGATCGAGTTGAAGGATCCTCTGGAAAATATGGGAGCCCAGATGGTCCGCGAAGTAGCCTCCAAAACCAGCGATGTGGCGGGGGATGGCACAACCACCGCAACAGTCCTGGCTCAGGCCATCTTCCGGGAGGGCGTAAAAACCGTGGCCGCCGGCGCCAATCCCATGGCCCTGAAGCGCGGCATTGAGAAGGCCGTCGAGGTGGCCGTGCAAGAAATCAGAAAGATCTCCAAGCCTGTTAAAGGCGAAATGATTGCCCAGGTGGGGACAGTATCGGCTAATGGCGACTCGACTATTGGTACCATCATTGCCGAAGCCATGAACAAAGTGGGTAAGGATGGAGTCATTACTGTGGAAGAGGCCAAAACCATTGAGACCTCCCTGGATGTAGTCGAAGGCATGCAGTTTGACCGCGGCTATCTTTCCCCTTACTTCGTCACCGACCCTGAGCGGATGGAGGCTGTGTTGGAAAATTGCTACATCCTGCTCCACGAGAAGAAAATCAGTTCCATGAAAGACCTGTTGCCCTTGCTGGAACAGACCGCCAAGAGCGGTAAACCTTTTATGATTGTGGCTGAGGAAGTGGAGGGCGAAGCGCTGGCTACCCTGGTGGTCAACAAACTGCGCGGAACTCTGAACTGCGCGGCCGTCAAGGCCCCTGGTTTTGGAGACCGGCGCAAGGCCATGCTGGAGGACATCGGCATCCTGACCGGCGGAAAGGTGATCAGCGAAGACCTGGGGATCAAACTGGAGAATGTTAAGCTCTCTGACCTGGGCCGCGCCAAGAAGATCACGATCGATAAAGACAACACGACCATCATAGAGGGCGCTGGCAAAGCTGCCGATATCCAGGGTCGCGTCAAGCAACTACGCACGCAGATTGAAGAAACGACCTCGGACTACGACCGCGAAAAGCTCCAGGAGCGGCTGGCCAAGCTGGTCGGCGGTGTTGCCGTGATCAAGGTGGGGGCCGCAACTGAGACTGAGATGAAGGAAAAGAAGGCCCGTGTTGAGGACGCCATGCATGCCACCCGTGCTGCCGTAGAGGAAGGCATTGTACCAGGCGGCGGCGTTACGTTTCTCCGCATCATTCCGGCTCTGGACAAGTTGAAGTTGGACGCGGATGAACAGATCGGGGTCAATATTGTCCGCCGGGCTCTGGAAGAACCGTTGCGCCAGATTGTTCAGAATGCCGGGGCTGAGGGAGCCGTGGTAGTTGAGAAAATCCGAGGCGAGAAGAATGAGAATTTCGGGTTCAATGCGGAGACCCTCACTTTTGGGGACCTGGTGAAGGACGGTGTCATCGATCCGACAAAGGTCGCTCGGACTGCTTTGCAGAATGCGTCCTCCATTG
>DATKMG010000704.1:0-8459 GCA_035541995.1 Terriglobia bacterium | reverse complement strand
TCGACACCGGAGTCCATAAGACGTCTCCGACCTGGCTGAGGCGCTAGTTCCCGACGTAACTGACTCGCCAGATAGAGTTCGTCCCGTCGTCGGAGACCAGCAAGGATCCATCCTGTGCGACGGCCACCCCGACCGGGCGTCCCCAAACGTCACCACGCTCTGTTACGAAACCGGTCATGAAATCCCGATATTCCCCTGTCGCATGTCCATCCTTAAGCGGGACTTGGATGACTTCGTATCCAGTTCTTACGGCCTTGTTCCATGATCCGTGCTCAGCGGCAAAGATTTCCCCGCGATATTCCTCCGGGAATTGGCCGCCCTCATAAAATAACATTTCCAGCGAAGCATTGTGTGGCTGGATCAACACATCGGGCACGATAACTTTATCCTTAAGCTCTGGATGTTTTCCTTTGTGACGCGGGTCCTGGTTCCCCCCAATGTAATACCAGGGCCATCCGTAGAATCCGTTTTCTTGAATGTGAGTGATGTAGTCTGGAGGGAGGTTGTCTCCCAATTCGTCTCTCTCGTTGACCGAAGCCCATAGTTCGCCGGTCCGGGGATGTACCGCGATGCCCACTGCGTTCCGAATTCCCCATGCATAAACCCGCAAGTTTGATCCGTCGGGATTGGCCTCCAGGATGTCGGCACGATGATTTTCTTTTGGATTGTTATCCGAATCATCCACATTGCTGAGTGAGCCCACCGACACATACATTTTCTTACCATCCAGGGCGAAGGCAACATCACGGGTCCAATGGCCTCCGCCTCGAAGATGTCCTCCTCCCGGCAGATTAGGCACCACGACTTCTTGAGGTCCACGTGGCTTCAGGTCACCATTCTCGTAGAGGAAGCGAACCACTGAGTCAGTATTGGCCACGTAAAGGTATTTGGGAGTGGGCCCTGGTGGATAAAAGGCAATGCCGAACGGAAGATTAAAGCCGGTCGAGAATATCTCTACCTTCTCAGGTTTGCCATCCTTGTCGATGCCGCGAAATACCTTGATACGTCCCGGCTTGCTTTCGGCCAGAAAAACATCTCCATTAGGTGCCGTGCGGATCAGTCTGGGATTTTCCAGATTCATTGCGTATTCCCCGACTTTAAAACCTGGTGGGACAAGAGGCCAGGCGTCCGACGGTCTTGGTACAAGCTTGGGCCCATTGTCTACAGATCGTGTGGTATAAGGCTCCGGCAAATCGCCCGGAGTGATTTGGTGAGAAGTGGCGGGTTTTTGCCCGTGATAGTCACTGAACATGCTAGCATCTTTCAGGACGGTCTTCTTGGAGGAATCGACGGGGGGACTCGTACCTACGCATCTTGAGATGAAAAAGAACATTCCCGCAATCATCGTGAGACTGATCGGTCGCAATCTCCAACTGTTCATCTTTAAGAACTCCTTCGACTCAAGCTGAATATGGACAGACACTACCCATGCGATTCGGTGGGAATCGTGGGGCGCCTTGTGAATCCTCTTTGCATGAAGGTCACGTCGGGCTGACCAAGTGTCCCACATCTTACATTGTCCTGGGTAAATCAGTCAAAACAACCCTGGCTATGTATCACCAAATGCCCCATCTGGAGGATGATTCAGGGGGTGTATAAAGCGATCGAAGATTCGACCTCAATCTCGGATAGGACTTGGGAATGATTTCCTTCTCCCTTATTGATGGTTTCCCTTCATCACATATCCCCAATGATGGCCCAATCAGAATCGATGGCACTAAAATGGGGTGGAAAATCCTTCGCCCTCAGGCTTTATACTAGGATTATCAGCAAATGAAGACTGGAGCCGCCCTTCAACGAGCATGAATACGTTGTTCGGTAGCTCCTTCGCAATTATCCTTAATGGGATCCAGCTCACATGCTTAGTCTACTCTCGACTCTTCTGATGTTGGCAGTGGCCCAGCTTGGGTCGTTGGAAGGGTATGTGTTTCGCGAGACCGATGGGGGTCCACCGCGACGACCTCTGACAGTGGAATTGATTGACCAGGGACGGACCAGGTACCACGGGACAACACGGTCCGACGGTGCATTCGAATTCAGCAAAGTTCGGGATGGGCGCTACACGATCCGAGCTCGGTTCGGCGATTTTATCATTGTAGAGGATAATGTCACGGTGACGAGTAAGAGAAAGAACTTCGCCGTGCTGATGCTCCCAAAGCGACGCGTTGGAGTCCAGTCCTTCAGGACAGTCACAGCTGATCAACTGGAGGCGCAGTCGGATCGCGCACTGCAAAAGAAACTCCGGCAGGCGTTCGGGTTGGTGGGCAAGGGAGACCTGGCCGGGGCGGCCCAACTATATGAACAGGCCGTGGCTTCGGGAACGCAGCCTGGTCTTTGGGACGCGCTAGGTGTCCTCTACGTCAAGATGGGGAGGACGACCGAGGCATATCACGCCTTCGAGAAGGCCATCGAACAGGACCCCAAGTACCTGTTTTCTTATGCACATCTGGGAACGGCTTACTTGGAGGAAGGCCAGTACGAGGACCTGGTGCGACTGGCCAAGCGTGCTTTGGCGATCGATCCAAAGTGGCTCACGGCATACAGTCTATTGGCGGAAGGCCAAGCGGGAGTGCGGAATATCGAGGGAGCCCAGCAGTCAGCTCAAACAGCCTCCGAGCTGGCCCAGGGCAAGGCTCCGGGGCCTTATCTTATTCTGTCCAAACTCCGGTGGGCACGGAGGGACTGTGCAGGTGCTCGCAAATACATGGACCGCTATCTCGAATTAAACACGTCGGCCAGAGACCGTCCCGAGATGCAGAAGTCGCTTGAGATCCTGCAGGCATGCGGCGCGGCCCATTGAGGCTGGAACTCAAAGGGCACGTGGTGTTTGAATTACTGATCGGACAACCCTTTCAATGGACCGCATCCTTTGAAGTCGAACTGCGGAGCCAAGCCCCGTTTCAACTCTCGACTGCGTTGCGAGAGATCAATAACCGATTTCTCGAAGCATCTTTTTCAGGACCACCGCTGAGCTGCGCAGTTTTTCCTGTTCCTCCGCATTCAGGCTGATCGGAAGGATTTCGCGGATACCGTCGCGAGTGAGAACAGCCGGCAGGCTGAGGCAGACATCTGTAATGGAGTTGAAGCTCTCAATGTAAGAGGAAACAGTGAAAATGCTCTTTTCATTGTGGAGCATGGATTCGACAATCCTGGAGACCGAAAGCGCGACTGCATAGAAGGTGGCCCCTTTCCTCTTGATCACTTCTTTCCCAGCCGAAACCACGGCCTGATAGATGCGTTGTTCGTCTAGAGTGGAAAGAACTCCTCGACGCACGTTCGCATAGCGGCTCACGGGGATTTGTCCCATGTTGGCCATACTCCAGACCGGCACGCTGGAATCCCCATGTTCGCCGATGATATAGGCGTGGATATTGCGGGGATCAATATCAAATTCCTGGCCTAACAGATACTTGAATCGAGAAGTGTCGAGGGCCGTCCCCGACCCAACCACCTTGCTCTTGTCGATTCCCATCCGCTTAAAGGTGACGTAGGTCAAGATGTCCATAGGATTGCTTACCACCACTAGGATGGACCCACGATAATGGGATTTAATGCTTTCTACGATCCCTTCGCAGATTTTCACATTAGCACGGGCCAAGTCCAATCGGGACTCGTCGGGCTTGCGGCCTCGACCCGCCGTTATCACGATGATATCAGCATCTCTCACTCCCTCGTATCCTTCGGCCCGAATGTCGATGTTTTCCGCGAATGAGACACCGTGCGAAAGGTCCAGAACTTCCCCGAGTGCTTTTTCTGCGTTGACGTCGATCAGGCTGATCGTATTTGCCGCACCGTCCACAAGTAGTGTGTAAGCGAGCGTTGCCCCTACATTCCCCGCACCGATAATGGCCACTTTCATTTGGTCTCTCCCTGTTCGAGATATTGGATTGTCATTCATTGAACTCGGCCGAAGGAGGTCGAGTTCTTTGCTGTTTGCGACGGCGACCCTGGCGATTCGAATCCTACGCGGCTAAGTTCTGTCGTCCTTCCAGGGTGCCTTCTATCTTTCATACCCGCTATTATTGACTACCCTTCTAAATTCCGGATATCAATGGAACCCCCAAGCTAGTATGGTATCATCCCTACTTGGTTCAATCTACTAAATGGGGAAAGGTGCATCCGCACCCCAAAAGCCAGCGAAAGAACCTAACTTAAACCAGGAGAAAATGTGATGCTGAAGGCAACGAAGGTTCTGGGGTTTGTCCTAACGTTAGTTTGCGCCTGTTTGAGCGCTGAACCGATCAAGCTTCACCCGAACAATCCCCATTATTTCCTATTCAATGGCCAGCCAACCATTCTGATCACCTCAGCCGAGCACTACGGCGCCGTCGTGAATAAAGATTTCGACTACGTGACCTACTTTGATGCATTAAGAACATATGGACTGAATTACACACGCATTTACCCGGGCGTGCTGTTTGAGCCAATAGGCAAGTTTATTGAAGGCAACACGCTCGCTCCCAAGCCGGCAAGTCTAATCGTCCCGTGGGCGAGAAGTCAGATGCCGGGCTACCTGGTCTGTGGAAACAAGTTCGACCTGGATCAATGGGATCCCGAATATTTCAAGCGTCTGTAGGATTTCATTACTGAGGCTGGGAAGCGGGACATTGTAGTCGAAATCTGCTTCTTCAACTCCCAGTACTCAGACACCTGGCCTCTTTCTCCCATGTATTATGAAAACAATATACAGGGTGCGGGCAAATGCAGTTATCTGGACGCTCAAACCCTGAGGCATCCGGACCTCGTGGACCGGATGGATGAGTATGTGCGCAAGATTACTCAGGAAGTGAATCAGTTCGACAATGTCATTCTCGAGATTTGCGATGAGCCTTCGCTGTTTACGCCGCATGCGGATGCGGGACCCTGGGTTAGCCATTTTGTAGGGGTGATAAAAGGGGCTGAAAATAGCCTGTCGAAGAAACACTTGATTGCTCAGGAAGTCGAGGGACCGATTGGCGGACCCATCGATCTATCAGGTAACCCCGATGTTTCGATTGTTGTCGGCCAGTATGTTTGGGAGGGCGGATCAGAGCAAATAGGCGGGATGAAGGCGCTCGACTTTGAGTATGGCCACAACAAGGTCATTGAATTCAACGAAACCGCTTACTACCCTGTCTGGTACAAAGGCGATCAGGTTGCAGCCTCGCGAGTAGAAGCGTGGGAGTTCATGGTGGGAGGTGGTGCCAGCTTCAATCAACTAAACGGACGCTTCACAGTTCAGGACCCGGCAGGAAGGACGCCCGACAATGCTCAAATCTTAGCTGCCCTTCAAACTTTAAAGAACTTCATATTTACCTTTGACTTCCTCAAGATGCGTCCAGATAAAACCTTCATCAAGAGCGAGGTCCCTCAAGGGGCCTACCGTCGTAGCATCAGCCAACCGGGCGAACAGTATGCTCTATATCAGCATCACAGCAAGCTCGAGGAACGAAACCACTATTACATCGTGACTCCGGGAGCTTACCACGAGGAAATTGCGCTTACCTTACCAGGCGGCACCTACAAATCCGAGTGGATCGAACCTGCTTCCGGCTCGGTCGTTCAGATAGAGAATTTCACCAGTCAAGGAAGAGAGCGGACATTTACAGTTCCTCCCTACACGGTAGATATCGCCTTGAGGATCAAACGTATTCGCTAGTTTTCTCTCGAGTCTCCCTTGACGCACGAACCAGTTAAACCGGACATTCTGATTCGAGGATGAGAGGAGAACGCGGGGTTGAATAGAAAATCTTCCCCGAAAAATGCCAGTCCTGGTAGCTAGCCCCAAGCTCTTTTTGATAAGGCGTGAGATCTACATAACAAACTGCCGGGGGTCGCACAATACGTTTGCTGCGGCTATCTCTTCAAAGGAGCACTTGCCATGAACCTTCAAAAATCCCGCCGGAAGTTCTTGGAAGCGAGCGGTATCGTTGCGATGGCCTCGACTCTTGCCGACAGCCGATCAGTGCTTACGCAGAGCAACAAGAAAGTCAGAGTCGGCTTCGTGGGAGTTGGCATGCGCGGCTCTGGCCTCCTGGAGATCGTACTGGCGATGCCGGGTGTGGAAGTTCCTGCCCTTTGCGATATCAACAAGGAGCATCTGGAAAAGAACCTGGTCGTTGTTGAGAAAGCTCGGGGTTTGAGACCGGAAGGTTACAGTCGCAACGAAGAAGACTACAAGAGGTTGATGGATCGCGACGACCTGGATGCCGTGATCATTGCGACTTACTGGCACTGGCATACGCCTATGGCTCTCTACGCCATGAAGGCCAACAAGTATGCTGGAGTGGAAGTTCCCATTGGTATTACCATGGACGAACTTTGGCAGTTGGTGAAAACGCAGGAGGAGACCAAAGTCCCCTGCATGATGCTGGAGAACTGGAGCTTCCGTGGTGAAAACCTGGCTGTCTTGAACATGATCCGGGCGGGATTGTTTGGGGAAATCATTCACTGCCATTGCGCTCATTCACACGACTGTACGGATATCTGGTGGTTCGACAAAGACGGCATGCCGCGCTGGACCGGCGAGTACTTGCTCAAGCGCAACGCCGACCAGTACCCGACACACAGTCTTGGGCCGGTGTTAAGTTGGATGGACATCAATTGCGGAGATGCCTTCGAAACTGTCGTTTCCATGGCTAACCGGTCCGTCAGCATCAATGACCACTTCAGGCGCAAATTCGGTCCGGATCATCCCATGGCCAGGCAACAATTCAAGCAGTCCGACATCATCACCTCGATGGTCAAGACCAAGAAAGGGAACACGATTGTCATCAATAACGATATGCAGACACCGCGCCCTTATGACAATCGCTGGGAGATCGAAGGAACCCGGGGACTATACAACGAACAACGCTGGTCTGTGTTTATGGACGGGATAGTTCCCAAAGGGAATGACCATCATATCTGGGAAGGGCTTGAGCCTTTCGAGAAAAGATACGAGCATCGCCTTTATCGAGGATTGGGAGATCCCGAGCAACGGAAAGCGCGCGGAGTGTTTGGCCACGGAGAACCGGACTACCTCGAGATCCAGGAGTTCATTGCGGCCGTCCGAAACAAGATACCCACGCCAATTGACATTTATGATTCGGTAACCATGAGTGTGATTATTCCCCTTTCAGAAGAATCGATCGCCAAGGGAAGTGCCCCTGTGTCATGTCCAGACTTCACTGGGGGCCAATGGAAAACTCGAAAGCCCTATTTTGCATTGGAAAGTTGAGTCTCAATTGCAATGCGACTTCCATAAGAATCGAGGTTTGGTAGCCACGGTTACTACGCTTTTGGCAGTAACCGTGGGCATTGGTTACCTTTAAAAAGCCCACGATTGATTCACGAACCGAATCAATCGTGGCTACCAATGCCATTTTCATCTGCAATGGTGAGCTTGAGAAGGTCATGGGGCACTTCTTATCAGTCGGGTCAGTCATAGGGGGAACCGGCTCCGTCAGGAGTCCCTACTCGTGACAAGCCCTTTGCCTTCTTCAGCAGAAAAGAAAGGGGGAAGCAATGCCTTCGAAGGATCCCACCAAAAAAAGAATACATGCCTCGTCCTTAGACAAAACAGAACGGCTGGATCCCTCAGAAATCCCGGCAGGTGTGATCGGCTTGGGCCTGATGGGTACAAGCATCATTGCCTGCCTGCTAGCGGCCGGCCATCCGGTGGTGGGCGTGACCCGCAATCTTGCCAAGCATCCACATGCCAAACGGCACGCCCTGGCCCTGCTCAAGCAAATGGTCAGAGAAGGCCTTCTCAAGCGTTCCCCCGACAAGCTCATCCGGAACTTCACTGTTTCGGAAGATTATGCAAGCCTGGCAAATTGCCAGATAATCATTGAGTCGATTATTGAGAACCTTGAAACCAAGAAAGAGACTCTGGCCAGAGTTGAACAGGTGGTTTTGCCTGAGACCTTGATAGGCAGTAATACTTCCTCTATCCCGGTCACGATTCTCCAGGAAGGGACCCGACATCCAGAGAGAATCATGGGGATCCACTGGGCTGAGCCAGCCCACGTGACCCGGTTCATGGAAATCATTTGCGGCAAGGAAACTCGAATCGATTACGCTGAGCGAGTAGTCGCCATGGCCCGGCATTGGGGGAAAGAGCCGTCCTTACTCCGGCGGGACATCCGGGGATTTATTACTAACCGGATTATGTACGCCATGCTAAGAGAGGCATTTTACCTGGTTGAAAACGGCTACGCTACCATCGAAGACGTGGATCGATCTCTGCGCAACGACTACGGCTATTGGATTACCTTTGCTGGGCCCTTCCGGTACATGGACTTGACCGGGATTCCAGCCTATCGGGCTGTTATGAAAGACCTGTGGCCGGAATTGAGTTGTGAGACCAAGGTCCCACCTCTCATGGAGAAGCTGGTTCAATCCGGAGCAAGAGGAGTGTCAAATGCTCAAGGCTTTTATTCATACACGCCCGAAGAGGCCGAAAACTGGGAAAAGTTGTTTTTGAAATTCACGTACGA
>DATKMG010000703.1:0-11294 GCA_035541995.1 Terriglobia bacterium | reverse complement strand
TGCCGCTTTGGGTTTCTCGCCGCAAATGACCAGTTTGATCACGCAATCCTCCGCCATATTCCCGAACATTCAGTTCGGAGACGTATTCTCAAATATCGGGGGGACGGCGGGGTACTACAACAACAACACCAACGAGACATTTAGCGGCACCCTGAGCTGGCAAAAGGGCAAACACAACCTGCGCTTCGGAGGCGAGTACCGTGATTGGAGGCAGAATTACTTAAGTACCTCCGGCGTGAATGCTCCACTCATCTCATTCGGCAGCAGTTATACCAACGGACCCCTGCCGGGTTCCAACTCCTCTCCGGTCGGCCAGGGGTTCGCTTCCTTCCTCCTGGGGGTACCTACCAGTTCTTCAATGAGCGTTGCCAGCCCCTTCTCGGCCAATTACAAGTGGAGCGCGCTGTTTATCCAGGATGATTGGAAGGTGACTCCCAAACTGACGCTCAATTGGGGGTTTCGTTGGGAACTGGAACTGCCCACGACGGAACGGTACAACCGCATGGAAACCGGCTTTGACCCCTTGAGCGCACCAAGCTTTGCTGGCGCAGCAGAAGCAGCGTATGCCGCAACCGGATATGCGGCCAATGCAGCCAGTATCGCAGGAGCGGCGAACCTGACCCCGAGCCAAACCGCCACCCTGACCAACTGGCTGTCGTCTTTTCCCTCCAGCACCACAGTGAGTGGCGGGTACATCTACGCCAGTCCCAGCAACCGTGGCATGTGGAGTACCTATTGGAAAGAATTCATGCCTCGCATTGGCGTGGCCTATCAGGTAAACCAAAAAACTGTGATCCGCACGGGACTGGGGATTTTCTTTGACCAGCTAGGAGTGGGTCGCAACCAATTGCCTATTCAGGACGGGTTTACCCGCACCACCAATGTCAACTCCTCGGTAGACGGCGGTGCCAGTTATTTAAACAGCTTATATGATCCCTTCCCCTTGGGGCTGCTTCCCGCGGTCGGAAACTCGATGGGCGCGGACCTCAGCACCAGCAACTCCATCTTTACAGGGTACCGGGATGCGAAAGAACCCTATTCGGTCCATTGGTCCTTCGGCGTGCAGCGCGAACTGCCTGGCAGGTTCATGGTGGACGTCAGCTATGCCGGGGCCAGGCATGCTAACCTGCCTCTATGGAACGGATGCTACATGTCGGGTATTCCCTGCACCAATCTCAACGCGATTCCACAGAAGTACCTTTCCACTTCACCAGTCTTCGACGGAGACAACCTGGCGGTGCTCGATGCCAGGGTGCCCAATCCCTATGCCGGGATGACCGACGCTATGCCCAATCTGAGCGGTGCCACCATGACCATGTCGCAATTGTTGCAGCCGCACTCACAGTTTGGCCTCATTTCGGGCGTCACAACGGGCGGGACGAGCATGCTCCACTCCTTGCAGGCGCGCCTCGAGCGCCGCTTCCACCAAGGCCTCAGCTTCTCGACCAACTTTACCTGGGAGAGACAAATGGACTCGAATACCTATTTGAACGCGGGCGACCCGCATCCCACGAAAATGGTCAACGGCGCTGACGTACCACTGTTGCTCAACGGTATCGTCGTCTACGAACTTCCCTTTGGGAAAGGTCGGCAGTTTGGTCGATCCTGGGACGGCCTCCTCAACTATGCGCTTGGCGAATGGCAGGTTTCGGGAACCATGAAGGGCCAACAAGGCTTTCCGGTTTCGCTCAGTGATTTGCTCCTGATGCCTGGCAAGACCCTTCATGACCTCAACGGCCAGCGGGATGCCAACAATTTCTTTGACGTCTCCGCGCTCAACACGGATACCTCTCAACAACCAGGATGGAACCACATCCGCACACTTCCCCAGCAGGTGAGCTACTTGCGAGGACCCGGGTTTTGGACCTCAGATCTCGCGCTCAGCAAGAAGGTGACACTTTTTGAGCGAGTCAAAGGCGAGTTTCGCTTCGAGATGTACAACGCAGGCAACCACCCCAACCTTTGGCCCTGGATGACCATCGATTCCAGGAACCCATACAGTGCCCAATACAACCGTCGGTACAACGGATTGCCGCGCACCTTCGAAGTGAGTCTGCGGGTTACATTCTGAGCTCCATGGGCCGGGCAGACATTTGCCCGGCCCGCTTTAATGGAAATGGAAAGAAATGTCGAAACTCAGAGAGGTTAAGGCAGCCAAATCCTTGGGCAAGGATTTTATAATGCATTTTAGACCATTTGTTTACTTCGGAATACTCTTCCTCGGGCTTCTGGTGTATGGTTCCGGCAGCTCTCCTAGGTCCAAGTCTGATTCGACCCCTGCCTCCGGCCAGCCGGCGGGCAACACCCTTGAGATCACCTTCCATTTCAACAAGGCTGAGGGGGTCGTGCCGTCCTACCAGATCGCCGTCTGGCTTGAAAAAGAGGAAGGAGAGTTTGTGAAGACCCTCTTCGTGAGCCAATATCTCGCCGGCTCGGGTATTCTCCATGAAGGCATCTGCCCGGACTGGGTCAAGCAGGCACACTGGGAAAAGGTAGATGAATCGGAATTCGATGCCGTGGCCGGCGCGACGCCGCCGATCGGAGCCAATACGCTGAAGTTCGACTGTCAGTCGAAGGGAATCCTGCCGGGCACGTACCGGTTTTGCGTGCAGGCGCATATCAATGAGAACTACAACATTCTGTACCGCGGCAAGATTGCCGTGGGACATGATGCCTCGGAAGGCCGAGCGGAAGCCTTTTACAGCCCCAAGAAACATCCCCTTGCCGCCGAGATTCTTTGTGACGTCCGGGCGACGTATGTGCCTGGGAAAGAAAGTAATCCATCCATTGAAAAGGAAAAGCCATGACCACTTCTATCTCCCGCAGGTCCTTTTTGCGCTGCTCGGGGATCGCCCTGTCTGCATTCGCGGCAGCCGGCGACATCCCTCTTGTTGCTGCTGAGAACAGAATGCCATTGCGCACGCTCGGTAAGACAGGTGTGAAGATTTCGCTGCTGGGATTCGGAGGAGGATCTTTTTTCCTGCAGGCGAAAGACGGAGAGTGGGAGCCTATGCTGGAGCGGGCCGTGGCTTCAGGCATCAACTATTTCGATACTTGCTCAGTGTATCAATGGAAAAGCCCGAAATCGAGCGAAGAGCGTTTCGGCGAGATTTTGCCGCGCTACCGCAAGTCGGTCTACGTTTCCACCAAGTTCGACTCGCGCGATCCCGAGAAAGCTCGCCAGGAGTTTGACCGCAGTCTAAAGCGTCTGAAAATGGACTATGTCGATTTTCTGCTGATCCACAGCATCGAGCCTTCTGACGATGTTGCAGCGCTGGAGAAGGGCGTCTATAAAATGATGGTGAAGCTGAAGGAGGAGAAACTCACACGATTCATCGGCTTCAGCAGCATGGATAGCGCGGAGAAATCGAAGGAACTGCTGGAGACACTCGATGTGGACATGGCCATCCTGGCCATGAATGCGACAAAGTATGGGGATTTTGCCCGGGTGGCTCTGCCGGTTGCGCGCGAAAAGAAGGTCGGCGTGGTCGCCATGAAGCTGATGCGTGATCTCGTCCAGGATGGAGTAAAGCCGTCCGAGCTTCTCTACTATGGCTGGACTCAACCCGGAGTATCCTCCACAGTCGTTGCTCATGTGAGGATGGAGTTATTCGAGGAGAACCTCCGGCAGGCGTGCTCGTTCAATCCGGAAAGAGCGGCGGCGTTTGACCGTCGCGGATTGGAGATGAGGCTTGCGCATTTGGCGGGACCGCACGCACTGTGCTGGGCGCGCCCAGGTTACCGGGACGGAGGTTTCGCTTGAAGTCCGTGACTTTAGCGAGAAGAGATTGTTGCTTGAGCCAAGCAACTTTGGGTGCGGGGGTCTCAAAAAGGGAATTCAATGACAGTACCTCTTAGAGTGATTTTAAGAATCACAGGGGACTTACCCTTGTATCGTTCGAAATAAACCGCTCCCGATGACTGTTGCGTCGGCATGATGGTGTTAGCTCTCAGCACGATCTGACTCGGATCCCCACTGGCCTTGCCAGCGTTTTGGAGTGCTGTCCTTGCATCCTCGTCCGCCTTCCGCCGAGCATAATAATCGGGTACTGCTGCCATCGATGTTTGGCTACTGCGGCAACTTCCATTCAACCTTCCAATGGTGCTCTTCGAGTAAGCGCCTAATTCCATGCTCCCATTAAAAGGACCCAAGGTGCTAGAGTCAGTGGTGATGGTATTTGTCGCAGTTCCCGTTGCAAGCCTAATTCCGAAAGCAGCCGGTTGGGTGCGACGATTGACAGACTTTGTAAGCTTCTCGAGGGATTCGTAATCAAGTTGTTTGGGTTTCGGTCCAAGCACTTCCAAGAAGAATTTCTCAGGATGCACATCGATCCACTGATCTGTATTGTTGGTGATGACTACATCCGATCTCATTTTCCACCCGGTGTCGCGGAGAGAGACGGAAACAGTTAGTCCATTCACCGTCAAGCTCTCGATGGTTTCACCACCACTACAATATCGGTCAGCCCCTTCCATCCCTTCTTTCCACGCGACTCGAGAGCGTAGTACTAAGGATCCCGTGCTGGAGTGTGTAGCATCAGGCTCATACCGGGTAGAACTTGCTGGAATTTCCTGAGAGCGATGGGCCTGGTCGAGAGTCGCTTTGGGAGTTGACGATGCGCTTTGCGTTCTGGCTTGTTCTTGGATGAGTATCTCGGGATTTGGTTTCTCTATAATGACAACAGGAGCGTTCGGAACAGATTGAATTGTTGTGGCGGCGTCACTCCGGGTGAAAGAGGAAATCACGTACACAAACTGATTCCCTGGCAGAGCGATCTTTGTGTATCCACTGGCTTTCCCCAGTGAATAGACTTCTTGACCGCATACCAGATTGCCAATGGGTTCGACCCCACCTGGAGCAGAATAGGCCGGAACCTCCACCTTTCCTTGACAATCCACGTAGACCTTTTCCCCTGCAATTGCCACTTTGGCTAATACTACAATAAAGCACGCCAAAAGTGCGGCATGCCGCCTCGTCATTTCCTGGAACTCCTTTCCGCGCCCTCAAAGTACTGTTCGGGATTCTGCCAAGTATCCTTTAGGTGGCAGGGAGCAATACCTTGCAAGGGTGCCTGCAATGTGGATTGTCGCCTAAGTTTTCCCAAAGCCTGGCCGACCGCCAGGGTTACTCAGGTTGTCGTCGAACGTTTGTTTTGTTCAGATCTTGCTGTAGAATTCGCATTAAGAGCAAGGTGTGGACGGAATCGACTGGCAGCTCAATACAACCTTGCAACGCTCTAACTACAAGATGCTTTAGCCACACGAGCCATTTTCATTGAGGATCCTACGATGACAAAGATGGGTCAGCTTGCTGAAAATTTCATTCGGCGCGGGTTTAGTACCCTCTGGCAGGAAGTCCTTCTTATTATCACGATTGCCAGTCTGGGCCTCGCGCAACCCCAGTCCGGGATTCAGAACCTGGTCTCTGCCGGGACTCTCGAAGGCATGCGCTGGCAGAATTTCCGCGATTATCAGCCCTGGCTCCTGAAGTTTTACCAGCCCACCGGGTACGCCCCCGCTTGGATCCGGGGGAGCCAGCCGTCTCCCCAGGCGCTGTCGATGATCGAACTTTTCAGGAGCGCTTGGAAAAAGGGCCTGGAGCCAGAAGACTTCGACGCTTCCCGCTGGGAAGCTCGTTTGCAGGCCCTGCAAGGTTCCACCGCCGAACTCGCGGGTTTCGACGTCGCTTTAACCGTCTGTACGATGCGCTATATTTCGGATCTTCACATCGGACGCATTAACCCACAGCATTTTAAGTTTGGGCTCAGCGTGGAGAGCAAGAAGTACGATCTGGCCGAGTTCCTGCGTGACCGGATCTTACCGGTGTCCGACATATCCACAGTACTTGAGAGGGTGGAGCCCCCTTTTGCCGGTTATCGCCGGACCGAGCAGGCTCTGGAGCGCTACCTCGAATTCGCCCGCAAGGACGATGGAGAAAAGCTTCCGCCTTCGGCGAAGCCCGTCAACCCTGGCCAGAAGTATATCGGGGTGTCTCGTCTGGCCCGGCTTCTGCAACTTGTCGGCGATCTCCCGCCTGGCACCGCTCTTCCTCCCGATGAGCTTTACGACGGGGTCCTGGTCGAGGCTGTAAAACGCTTTCAGCAGCGCCATGGCCTCGATGCGGACGGCCGGTTGGGGCCCGGTACCCTGAAACAACTCAATGTGCCCCTACCGGAGCGCGTCCATCAGTTGCAACTCACGCTGGAACGTTGGCGTTGGTTGCCCGCAGAATTCTCCGCGCCACCTATTATCGTCAACATTCCCGACTTCCGCCTGCGTACTAACGATGAAAACAACAATGTGACCATGGAGATGCGTGTCGTGGTTGGAAAAGCGATGCGCACCCAGACACCCGTCTTCTCGCGCGATATGACCCACGTCGTCCTTCGCCCCTACTGGAATGTTCCCCCCAGCATTCTCCGTGGCGAGATCGTTCCTGCCATCCAGCGTGACCGCCAATACATTGCAAAAAAGCGGTACGAGGTAACAACCCGCGACGGCAAGGTCGTCACCTCGGGCGAGATTTCCGACGAGGTGCTGGCACAGCTGAAGGCGGGCCAGCTGGCGGTACGGCAGAAGCCCGGCCCCACCAATGCGCTCGGCCTGGTCAAGCTGATGTTCCCTAACGAGTACAACGTGTATCTGCACAGCACTCCGGCACCGGAGCTATTCTCACGCACCCGCCGCGACTTCAGCCATGGTTGCATCCGCGTCGAAAAGCCTGCCGAACTGGCTGCCTGGGCTCTGCGAAAAAATCCTGGTTGGACGCTAGAGCGCGTGGAGCGGGAGATGCAGGAGGGCAGCGACAATGTCACGGTGAACCTCACCCAACGGATACCGGTGTTTATCGTCTACGGGACCGCCCTGGCCTACGAGAACAACGAGGTTCACTTCTACGACGACATCTACGGACAGGACGCAGAACTCGCCCTGGCCCTGGCCAAAGGTTATCCTTATCCATGATGAGAGAGAGTCACCAGCGCCTGACACGGCCAACGTCGACGTGGACAAAATCGGAAGCGCCGTAATATCCAACCCCACCCCGACGCAAACCCAGGGCAGTATCGCGAAGCTTGGCCGTAGGCACGCCAGGGATGCGAATATCAATAGCCCTCGCCTGCATATGGAGGCTGTGCCGGGCCACGCCGTGCCCGTGGGTCTGGAGATACCGATTGCTCCACGGCGTGCGGTAACCGCAGATAACGTCAATCTCCGCGTCGGGACGTCCCAAGGCAACCGTAAGATCGTGGAGCAGGTCAAGCACTCGAGGATCATACTTGTAAACGTCGCCGGTCCGATGGTCACGCAGATAGCGGTTGACTTGCGCTAAGGCATCGGGATCGTAGATGTCCCCATGACGGTATTCGATGTCGAGCCTTTCTCCGGTGTGGGTGTGAAAGAAATGCAGGCGGTAAGTGACCTGAGACGAAGTTCCCAGTTCGGGTTCACCCATGGCCCACGAAACCAGGAAGCAATAAAAAGCGATCGTTACCAGTGAAAATTGGAAAATAACTCGAACCAAAGAGTACCGCTCCTGTCCCCAGTATTGTCATGGCCACCATTCGGGTAGCCGACGCCATATAATACCAGATCAAGAAGGCCCCTAACAGCATGCGTTTGTGGAGGGATTAGTTCCGGCTCAGGACACAGAGGGCGTGAAGCCGTGCCACAGTGATTCGAGTCGGGCCGGCTCAGATACGACAGTTTAAATGTGAAGATGTACGGTGTGGCGCTTATTTCAAGTACCATGCAATTCTTTCCGGAGCAATGGACTGTTCCCGCTGGAATCAGGAAAAGCTGTTCTCCTCCGGGACGCAATCGAAGCACCAGGCATAATTGGGAGCGGATCGAAGAAGTCCTCAACTCGAATACCATCCATGCGCCCAAAAACCGGATCGTGGGTCAAGTAGGGGGATAACAGTGTCCTAACTTCGGCGGGCGATTTCAGGCAATCGCTTAATCGGATGACCGTTGTCGGTCGGAGGGCCTGTACAATGGCAGGCTCGAACTCTTCAACGCACACACCCGGATAACACTCGACACACAACACCCCGGGCTTGCCCCTTCCAATCTGGTCAAGCACCCTCTCCCAGCCGACTATACATTTCGCGGCGGCTGAACTGATTGGGACGGTCGGGTATCTGTTGTAGGTCGGTGGCGGCCTCATCGGTCGGCCAAGCCACGCAATAGCGGGATTGCGCCCAATAGCGCGGCATCATTTCCAAGCTCGGCGGCACAAACTTGGACTTTCCCCCATGGGGTCCAGGCGTGGCGATGGATGTAATCCTGCAGGTAAGGGAGGATTACCGATGCACTTTTCATTACGCCTCCCCCCAAGACCAGAACCTCGGGGTCGTAGGCGTGAATGAGAGCGACTGTTGCTGCTCCCCAAACCTGCAAGCATCGTTCCCGAATCTCGATCGCGACTTGATCTCCATTTTGGGCATGTTGAAACAACTTCTCGAAGGTGACTGGTTCATCCCGGGCCAGTTCGCTGACCTGATAGCCTGGGTTGCTTCTGCACAATCCAGGTAGGGATACGGTTGAAGCTTCAGCTTCCGCGCAGCCGATTGCCCCACACGAACAGGTTCGGCCATTAAACTGGACCGGGAAATGCCCACCCAGGCAACCAGCTTGAAAGTGCTTCCCCCATAACAGCCGGCCTTGCACCATCGCGGCACCGCCCATACCTGTGCCCAGGGTGATCATGACGACATCGCTGGATCCCCTGGCTGCGCCGGCATACCACTCGCCAAGCAGAGCCATGCGCGCATCATTGGCCATTTTCAAAGCGATTCCGAATGACTCCCGGCACCAACCGACCAAGTCCAGGGTGGGACCGTCATCGTATTTGCCGTGTGTGGCAAGAATGCGCTGGTTAGAAGAATCGACAATCCCACAGAAGCTGAAGGCCAGCCCCTCTCCATCGGAAGCGGACATCCGGCCCTGGCTCAGAAGGCCAACGAAGGTTTCCTTGAGAACCGGTAAGACAAGTTTCAGGTCGAGCAATCCGTCCGTCGGAACCACTTTGGAAGCGAGGACCGACTGGTCCCCAACCAGGGCGCATGTTGCGTGGTTTCCTCCCAGATCCACTGCGAGAGCTTTCATGAATCCACCACCAAGGTTGGAGATCCTCTGGCCTTCCGAAGACGCGCGCAGAAGCCTTCGGCCACAATCCTTTCATAGTCGTGCCCCGCGTCGCTTGGCCAACAAGCTAGAAAAGTGAGAACCAACTCGCCCGTGTAGGCAACTCGATGGGCCCTTATCATTAACTCAACTCCTCCCGCCACCTGGACAAGCAATGAGGGTCTGGCTTACGAAAAGACTTCGCGCTCCACCCGAGACTCCATCATCAGTGTACTCAGATAAGGTGAGTGACTAAATGATAACAGATCCATATTCACGAATGAAATAGTACTGACTACCTTCCAGAAAGCCTTGCCTTTACAGCATTCCCAACATATTTGAAATCGCAGCAGGAGAGATTTTTCTAGTAGAAAATGTGATAGTAACACGATAGAACCAGGGTGTATGCAAGTGCGAGTCTGCCCACCTGCACCTCGGTCCTCACCGATGCCGCTCAGCCTCCGTCTGTTCCCCTCTATCGATAAAGACGTGATACGTGATGGCGTCCCAGGCATTGTGAATGCCAACAAAGAGAAGCATTAGCGTCGCAGCGCCAACGGCGAACAGGGCTGGGCTTGCATGAGAGTAAGCCACGTATGCCGATCCAACCAGCATCACATGCGCCGCAAACGGAAGCAGACCATGGAACAGCCAGTCCTCAAATACGGGCTTGTAGATGGTTTGTATTCTCATACGGCGAGCCACGATGACAGCATACACTATCCCACAGAGGCCCACTAACCCCCAAAGAACCGCAACAGTTGTGATCCCGTTCCATGGAGCGCTTACAATCGCCGACAGCAACAGCACGACTCCAAAGTGAACGACGCTCGGTGTCGCAAATGCGGCGCCAGCCTCCGCCGCACGTGGCGCCGGTCTGTTGGCAACGAGCGTAAGGACCACGAACTGCAATCCGATCAGGGCACCGGCAGATGAGCCGACGATTACGTAGAAGTTTTCCCATCCGTTGAACGCGGTCACGTCATCGTTCCCAGATCCATTGGGCGCTTGATTTCTTCTATTTTACCTTTGATCCGGCCTGGTATTGTTCGTCGCTGACTTGTTCCATCCAGTCGACAACCTTGCCGTTGAGTTTTTCCTGAATGGCGATGTGCGTCATGGCCGTAGTCGGCGTAGCGCCATGCCAGTGCTTTTCGCCGGGAGAGAACCAAACCACATCACCAGGCCGGATTTCCTCGATTGGGCCTCCCCAGCGTTGTACCCGGCCGCAGCCGGTTGTGACGATGAGAGCCTGACCGAGCGGATGCGTGTGCCATGCAGTCCGCGCGCCCGGCTCGAAAGTGACGCTAGCCCCTTGAACCAGTGCCGGGTCAGGTGCCTGAAAAAGCGGATCTATACGTACCGTGCCAGTGAACCACTCTGATGGTCCCTTGACAGAAGGTTGCGAGCCGACTCTTTTGATTTCCATTTAACCTCCAGTAGTCCAGGGTGAGAGCCACAATCATTTGCGGTATTGATCATCGGTGCTACAAACTTACGCGTCGTTCTCATTGTATCCGGGCTTCTTGTAGAGTTTGTCCCACTTGTTTTGAATGTCGGGTTTATAGACCTTCTCTGCCCAATCCTGTGATTTGACTTCTTCAATCACCCGATCCCGAGCTCGTCGAGGGTTGGTAGCACTTCCTCTTCAGGGTGTCTCCACCACAACGAGTATTCGCTCTGAACTGCGGTGACGGGTTGGACGGCGTGCGCGCGACGAATCGTCTTTGCTGCTGCCTCAGAAAGGCCGAAATGCTTGACCTTGCCTTCCTGTATCAAGTCCTTCACTGCTCCCGCCACGTCTTCGATGGGCACGTTCGGGTCAACACGGTGTTGATAAAACAGATCGATGGCCTCGACCCTGAGCCGCTTGAGCGAGCCCTCGGCGACCTCCTTGATGTGTTCTGGCCGACTGTCCAGCCCTGCCAAACCTCGCTCTGCCTTGGGATCAATTTTCCACCCGAAATTGGTGGCGATCACCGCTCGCCCATGGAAGGGAGCGAGGGCTTCACCCACGAGTTCTTCGTTTATGTACGGGCCATAGACTTCGGCCGTGTCAAAGAAGGTGAGGCCGCGTTCAACGGCTGCCCGTAGAAGACAGGTCATCTTCTGCTTGTCTTTGGGCGGGCCGTAAGAAAAGCTCATGCCCATGCAGCCCAGCCCGAGAG
>DATKMG010000702.1:0-10108 GCA_035541995.1 Terriglobia bacterium | reverse complement strand
GTGATATATGTCGCACAAATCGGCAGTCCACCGCTGTAATCAAGGTTATCGAAATATGATTTGTAAAAGCTCTCCCAATCAAAATTGGATAGCCCGGTATTGGCCGCGGTCCAGCTTCCGGCACTGTCCAGACTCTTGAACATGCCACCGTTCACCGTCTGGGTAGCTACCACGGCAGCATAGAGAGTGGACGGGGTCTTGGGGTCAATCCCAAGTTCCCAGACGCCGCTGGCATTAGGCAATCCGGAGCCTGACGCAGTCCAGGTTGACCCACTATCGGTGCTCTTGTACACAAGGGGGGAAGACCCGCTCCCGCTTAACATCCCCAGATAAAGATTCGCCGGGGTTTGAGGGTCAATGACGATGGAATATGGGAAGGCGGAAGTTGTTGGCAAGCCTGTATTGGAAACGGTCCAACTAGTCCCACCGTCCGTACTGTGGTAGACACCAGTGGCGAGGCCCAGCGCATAGATTCCATTGGCATCGACCGGGTCGGCTGCCAGCCTTGTCGGAGCAGAAAAACCAAAGTTATCGGGAGGAGTTGTAGTGGCAGTCCAGCTTGCGGCGCCATCTGTAGATTTAAAGATTCCCGGTAGTTTCAGCTTTGTCCCACCGAAATCCAGCACTGTGGCATTAAGGAGGGAAACGTAGAGTACTTTGGGATTGACAGGACTAATGGCCAACCCTGCGACTTGCAGGCTCGGCAAACCCGAATTACGGGAAACCCAATTGCTGCCCCCATCGGTGCTTTGAAAAACTCCCAAGCCGTTAATGCCCACGTAGATGTTGTTCTTGTTGGTGGAATCCAACACCATCTGGTTATCATCGGCTTTTAAACCGCTGTTTTTGGCCGCCCAGGTCGTTCCGCTGTTAGTGCTTTTCAACACACCATGACTGAGGGTGCCGGAGTACAAAGTGGCAGTGTTGGCTGCGCCTAAAGCAACAAACTGGTCACTGGCGGTAGGTATTCCAAGGTTAAGCAGGCTCCATTGGCCGCCGCCATTGGTGGTTTTGTAGATGGTTCCCAAGCCACTGGTTGAGTCTGCCCCAACTACGTATAGGGTGCCGGGATTGACAGGATCAATCACCGGATCCGTCAGACCCGCTCCGCTGATTCCAGTGCTGGAATTCGACCATAGGTCTCCACTGTTGGTGCTTTTGTAGACCGCATTTCCGGCAACCACATAGAGTGTGGCCGGGGTCTTGGGATCTACTACGACAGTTCCATAAACCCCTATGGAGCTTAGGGGAGGTAGCCCAGCCCCGGCGGGACTCCAGGTGCTGCCGCCATTGGTGCTCTTTTGAACACCCGCGGTATTACTGGCGTACAGAATGCTGTCATTGGTGGGGTCGACAGCCAGACCATAGGCAGTCCAGGTCAACCGCGTCCAATTCCCGCCCCCGTCAGTACTCTTGAGCACGTAATAATTGAGTTGTGACCCACTGGTGCTAGCCATGATGACGTAGAGCGTGCTGGTACTCTTGGGGTCTATGACAAGATCCCACACGTAATCTGTACAACTGGTCTTTGTATTTAAGACAGTCCAGTGAACGCCGGCATCGGTGCTTTTGATGACCAGGCCACTTGCCAGGTACACAGTATTGGGGTTAGTAGGGTCAATAAGAATCTTAGCATCAGCCCCCCAATAGGCATTCAGACTGGTCCAGGTAGTCCCGCCATTAGTGGTCTTAAAAATCCCTGCAGAATTGGTCACATAAACCACGTTGGAATCAAATGGATTAACCGCCCCATGGGCTACCAAGCCTCCCTCGGGGCCGCCTCGAAAAGTCCAATCATTAGCTCCATACGATGGGCAGACTCCACAGACAAAACAAATCATCAGGGCCCCTGCCAACTGAAGCCAAAGCAATGAGGCGTGCTTGCGAGCCATCCTGTTCACAAATTGTGTGTTCATCTTCCTGCTTTCTCCTTGCTTGATTTTGACAACCCCTTGACTACCGGAAGAATTGAGAAGCCTTTGCAGCTTGCTATTTCGTTCCAGAAATAGGCACAACTCAGCTTTAGTATTGCAGTTACAGCACGAGCCGTTCTGGCTCGTTGAGACCTGGTTCAAGCAGGGATTAGACCGGCATCCACCATCGGATGCAGATAAGGGTGCTTCCATCTGCTTCGGTATTGCCGCTTGCCGTTCAGGTCAAGCGGGCTATCGGATGACTTCCTCAGAATCTTTGTGGGTAGCGACGTACAAAGATAGAAAGGATTAAAAAGATTGTCAAGTTGTTTTTCAGAGGGGCGAACAAAGGCTCAAAGCAAAGGGGCCAATCTCAAGAACGGCTGATTATCCGCCGTTCTAGCTGGGGGTTCTCCTCGCCAACTCCACTGATCCCACCAAAGGCATAAGAGTCTGAGGATGGTTAATCACCGCCGGAGGAACCATTGGCAGGTATTGCATTTGATCTGGGTACCTTATAGTAAGGGGCTCCCCTGCCAGATAATAGGGGAGCCTTCAAGCAATCTTTGCATTTCTCGACACAAACTAGCCAGCCGTCACAGAACACGAATGTTGTTGGTCACGGAAAACACGCCCGCGACGGAATTGGCCTTGATGTTGGCGATAGCCTTGTCCATCTGGCGACTCACGACACCCTCCAGCGTCACATCCCCGTTCTTAACGATAATCCGGATCGGCGGAACAGGCTGTGTGGCATACGATAACATCGAGGAGTCTCCATAGATCCTTCGATAAACGGCAATCCTAATGTGGTCATCATTCGGCGAAAGTGGCAGAACTTCCACGTGGTTTACTACCTGGCTGACGCCGGTGACTCTCTCGACCGCCCTTTGAGCGTCACTTGCCAGGGTGGGGCGAGTCACCTGGCCCGCCAATTCCACCTTGTTACCCTCCACCTTAAACTCCAAGTTGTCAAAAACCCCATAGTAAGGGAGCATGAGCAGCGCATGGCGCACAGCGTTCTCCTTCGGAGACAGGCCGAGAGCGGAATCGGTGCTTTCCTTAGTCTCCTTCGCCATCGGAGCTGTCTTTGCCTGGACTGCCACAGCGGCTACCGCCAGAACCGAGAATAGAACTACCCCATTGAACCATCTATGTGGTGCTCTCATTGTCTTTCCTCCTTAAGTTGTCAATCGTCCATGGAATTTTCACGGACCATTTGACTTTGCCTGTCGACCCTTACTAATGCATGTGACAGACCAATCCCAAATGGCCTGATTTCAAGCAGTGGGAGTTCAAATGCTGGCCATATCGAGCCATGGTGGTTCTTTTCAGCCACCACGTCTCACTTCATTAATTCTGAGACATAAACAAGACACACCCTGAGCACTGGGACAGAGCCTTGGACCAACTCCACAGCGGATCATGAATTTTTTCTCTCTCTCAATCAGGCATCCCTGGTTCTACGTGCTGAATCAAACAGGCGAGTGGAGTTATGTGCGAACACAAGGAGGAATTTATGCGAAGAGTCAAGACGGGTTTTCTAATTTCAGTAATAGCTCTCCTAACGTATCTAGGAGCATGTAACTCGACGAAGCTCGCCACGATCCCTGATGATTCGGCCATCAAGAATAACATTCAATCAAGATTATTCCAGGATGCGCTGTTGAAGACTCGCGACGTTCAAGTGGATTCACAAAAGGGGGTCGTCAGTCTAAGCGGGACAGTCTCCTCTGATATCGAGAAACTCGCCGTGGAAGGGCTGGCACGCGGGGTGGCCGGTGTAACACAGGTAGTCAATCAGCTTTCAGTCTCGCCCTCTCCTATTTCGCAAACGGTCTCTCCCGCTGCGACGACACCGTCGAAGCCAGTCGCGGCCAGACCCCGGAAGCTAAAGAACGCCCCGCAGGAATCAAAGTCTCCCGACACTCATTTCCAAGAGACCAGTGAAGCGCCACAGCCTGCGCCCGCTCCGTCAGGACCGATTGTCAACCCGATCGACACTGCAATAGCTCAGGAGCCGCCGGCTCCGTCTGTGCATCCAGCCTCGCCGCCTCCCCCGGTGGAGGTCACGGTGCCCTCTGGAACCGTCATTACGATCCGTATGATTGACAGCATTGACTCATCGCGTAATCAGTCGGGGCAGGAGTTTGCCGCAAGCCTGGAAGTTCCCATCGTGGTAGGGGACACCGTAGTCATCCAGCGCGGGGCGGACGCCCGTGTGCGCCTTGCGAACGTGTCCAGCGCCGGACACGTACAGGGGCGGTCCGAATTACAGCTTGAGCTGATTTCCATCAGCGCACATGGTATGATTTATCCGGTCGAGACTGCAGACTATCGGAAGCAAGGTGCATCGCGCGGGAAGCAGACTGGAGCCACAATCGGCGGGGCTGCCGGCCTGGGTGCGCTTATCGGTGCTGCTGCGGGAGGAGGCAAGGGTGCAGCGATCGGGGCGGCGATCGGGGTAGCAGGCGGCGGGGTCGCCACCGCGGCCACCAACGGGCAACAAGTCAGGATAGCCTCGGAAACCAAGCTCGATTTCACCTTGAAGAGTCCCATGACTGTCACGATGAATCACCCGATAGCTCCTGCAGAAAGTGCCACTAACTAACCCATAATTCTTCGCTGAGGAATTTGGCCTTACCACGAGGAGGCAAGGATGAAACTTCCGGAAGTTGGAGCCAAGGCCCCTGATTTTAAAACCTCGGATCAACATGGAAACCCTGTTTCTCTGAAGGATTTCCGTGGTCGGAAGGTTGTTCTCTACTTCTATCCCAAAGACAACACGCCAGGTTGCACTAAAGAGGCCTGTGCGTTCCGCGACAGCTACGCAAAGTTCAGGAAGCAGGGAGTCGAAATACTGGGAGTGTCGGTCGACAGCGAAAAATCTCACCAATCGTTCGCCGAGAAATACAACCTTCCTTTTACGCTGCTTGCGGACACAGACAAAAAGATCGTTGAGGCCTATGGCGTTTGGGGCGAGAAGACACGCTACGGCCGGAAATATATGGGAACACAGCGTGCGACATTTTTAATCGATGAGTCGGGCCACGTGGCTGCAGTCTTTCCGAAAGTCAAACCAGAAGAACACGCCGAGGAAATCCTTGGAGTACTGACTGGAAAGTAGGTTGACGCATTAACCAAAACTCTTGGGATCGGCAATGGTTGGCGAACGCACTATAGGCTGCACTTCCGTGTCTGGGGACAATCCTTCCCGGTTTCCCATATTGTCGCTCGAAGATCAGTTGAAATCGGAGACCTTACTCGATCAGAGCTCCGACAGGATATCCGTGATTGATCCCACCACTCTATGAGCCCCTGCAAAAGGGGAACCCCTGGTCAGATCGGTGGGGACAATAATACAACGGATCCCGGCCGCCGACGCTGAAGCCAGACCGCGCTCGGAGTCTTCAATTGCCAGACATTCCTCCCTGCTAAAGCAGGATCTCTCAACCGCCAGTAAGTAGGGTTCGGGATCCGGCTTGGACTTCGTATAATCGCCGGCTGCGATAACAAAGCTGAAGTACGGCAACAGGCCCGTCGATTGATGCATCAGTTCGAAGTGCTCCCTCCTCGAACTGGTAACCACACCCATCGTGTACTTACTTCTCAGCTCGGTAAGAACGTCTCTTACCCCCTCCATGACTACTTGCTCCTGGCTTAGCAGCCTGCTATATAGAGCGTTCCTCTCGTCGCGCAACTGCTCCACGGCAGGGGGAGAAAACCCTCTCTGTCTGACCAGATGCCATGCGCCTTTCCCCTGGACAAGGAAGAGGGAGATAAATTCTTCTCGAGTCAGGTCTATCCCAACCTTCGCCAGGACTTCTCGGGTGGCAAGGAAGTACAACCCTTCGGTGTCCACCAGCACGCCGTCATTGTCCCAGAATAACGCCTTGATCATGCAGAGTCTTCATTTCCATGTCGGCCGATCTAATTGCCAGGCTGCGGGTTTGCTTGTGACGTTCCCAACAATTCCACCAAGATGTTGCGCTGCGGGTATGCATGCCCCCGGTGCTGTCGAAAAGATTCTGCATATGCAACACCCAATGGCCTACCTGCTTCGGCTGCCCAGCGCTTCATCTGCGCTACGTATTCGTCTACACCATGGTGCTTCATCAGCCAGTCTCTCTGGCTGGCGTGGCACTTCAGCATTGCGGTTTTGGTTTCCATCTCCTGGCTGATATCGACCTGGATATCCATCGCCACCTGATGGCCAAGGCTGTCCTTTCCCTCCAACGGCATAGCATAGTAAAGGTAAGGGATCCCCTCCAGGTGTGGAGCCGTCACCATGGCCCCTGTTTTGAAGTTGGGGATTCCCGCACAGAAAGCCGCGTTCCGGACCAGCTGAGCGGTAACTTCGTGATCAATCATATAATCAGATGGCGAATGGGTAATCACTAAAAATGCTCGACTGCCCCTGAGAACTTCCACGGTTTTGCAGATTGTGGCAGGTTGGTAACAGATCAACCCATCCTTCTCATCCAGATGTTGGAATGTAGCATCCAGCAACCGGGCCGAGGCCTGGGCTTCGATTATGCGGACCTGGCTGATTTGCTCCGGCGACAAATCCATACTGCCACAGTCTCCGGTAGTCATGGTTGCGATATGAATCTGATATCCCTTCCTCCGGAGCCGAGCTAAGGCACCGGCGCAGAGAAATTCCACGTCATCGGGATGGGCCATAACGGCCAAGATGTGACCGGTGTCTCTCATGAGGGCTCCTCTTGCGACTTCCTCTTCTCCACCAGAACACGAAATCGTGTTTCTAGCAAAGCGTATATCTTACTGCGAGGTGGTTTTTCATGAAAGTGCCCCATGTCCTTCTTTAGGTCCCCATGGTCGATGAATAAGCTGGAGGGCCGAGTTCCACGAGGCCGAGGGGTGGCGGAGACATCACGTCTTCTGTTGTGATGTCTGCGGACTACATCGCAGACATGCCCAACATCGGCATGTCTGCGCCAGCCACCGAGGCCGTAGGGGCGGACAAGAACTGCCAGCCTTACGGAGTTCTCCCTCCCAAACTGCATCTTTATGAGAGAGGAACCAAACTCTCGGTGAGCCTTTGGCAACCCGATTTCAACCATTCACTTGCAATCCTGCCTCCTGTTGGACCACCTCAGGTAATCATAAGGCATCCATTCGGGTGCTAGGCTTTCACTCGAGAGAGCAAAGATAGTGAGCATGATAGGTAATAATGAAAGGATTGGTAAAATGGTACGAAATTCCAGGATGAAACAGCTTGTTTACACATTGTTGGTATTGAGTGCTTTGTGCACGGGGTCCATTCTGTATTTGAGGCTCTATGCCTTGGGGTTCAGCGCCAGGGAGAAACCCTTGGCAGTCGAGGCGTTTGTGGCCAAGCGAGTCCGGCGACTTGCAACCCCCGCTAAAGCTGCTCACTTGAGGAACCCCCTGGCCCTAGGACCCGAAAGTATTGGTTCTGCCAAACTCTTTTTCGAAGTGAATTGCGCATCGTGTCACGATGCGAACGGGGATGGGAAAACGGTTATTAACTCCGGACTGTATCCTCCCGCTCCAGATTTGCGAAGTCGAGAAACACAGGATCTCACTGATGGAGAACTTTTCTATATCATCAGGAATGGAATTCGCTTCACCGGCATGCCAGGTTGGGAAGGAGATGAAGACGACACCTGGCGGTTGGTACTCTTCATCCGCCAGCTGCCGGACCACGGCTGCGATGAAATCGGAATGAGCAAACTTAACAAAACCAATGACTGTGGTTTGAACTGAACTCAGGGAGAGACTCGAGACTTTTCTCAAGCAGCCCGTTGAACTAAACCTCCAGTCATTACGGGGAACGGGTTGACCTTGAAATTCAATGAGTATCGGAGCTGACTTGTCTTCAATTTCGGGATTTCAAGGCACCATTAGGGGCCAAGTATTTACTCTCTATTTCTCGGTTTTGACCGTTAGGGGGTTTAGACCCCGTCGGTGTTTGAAGTCCTTCGTATAATGAGCTTGTAACACTCTGCTATTGAGGAGGGTTGGACTATGAAGCTGGGACGGTCTCTCTTAATGCTGGTCCCACTGGCGCCCCTAGCGGTTTTCTTTGGGTCTGTTTTTCTACTTGGCTACTCTTCGGGTCCGGATCCCCGGATGACGGGAGGATTCAAGGAAGACACATGCAGAACCTGCCATAACAGCTATGCCTTAAATGAAGGAAGTACTTTCGGTGGCGTCTTTCAGATTCAAGGAGTGCCTAAAGCCTACGAGGCCGGAGTGACTTACCCCTTGCGGGTGGTGATCGGCCATCCCGGAAAATCGCGCTGGGGATTCGAGCTATCCGCACGGTTCAGCGGAACCGGCGGGCAGGCCGGTCAATTGGTGCCGACTGATCTTCTGACCCAGGTCAAAGAAGACACCGGAATCCAGTATATAGAACACACTACCGCGGGAACCCGGCAAGGGACTGGCGACGGGCCGGTGGAGTTCCATTTCAATTGGACAGCTCCCTCGCCTGTAACGGCCCCTGTAGTATTCAATGCTTCAGGCAATGCTTCAGATGGGGACGGTAACCCCACGGGAGATTATATTTACTCAGCCGGAGCTTACAGCGGAGTTCCCGGGCAGGGGGCTTCGCAGCCGGGCGCGCCTTCAGAGCTGACTGAAGCAAAGCGCCCTCCGCGGTTGAGTGAGTCTTCATTAGTAGCGAATTTGCCGGCCCCCGTGGATTTGAAAAAACATTCGGTGGAAATTTATATTCAGCACCGTTTTCTGCAGTCCCTTGCGGACGGTCGGCCCGGAAACGCATTTGGCGTAGATAGTGGCGCGAACATCAACCTGGGGTTTAATTACGCAATCACAAACCGGCTCAGCTTCGGCGCCTCACGGGCCAGGTTCGGACAGATTATCACTTTCGCTGGGAACTA
The DNA here is from genome assembly GCA_035541995.1 of Terriglobia bacterium. Taxonomy (GTDB): domain Bacteria; phylum Acidobacteriota; class Terriglobia; order Versatilivoradales; family Versatilivoraceae; genus DATKMG01. The sequence goes on along the minus strand of DATKMG010000702.1, from coordinate 1,305 downwards.
TGAGATTCAGACTCGGCAGGACTCCTTCTGGAAATTGAGCCTCCATGCAGGGGTTGAGGGCACGAACAACTTCGAACGCAATTACTCTCCGTTCCTGCAATTGACCTCTTCCTTTGACTACAAGATCCTGCGCCTCTATGTCGTTCCTTCTATGGTCTTCAACTCCCGCATCGATTCACTGTTGTTACCCGGCGTGCCGGCGATAAATCCGCAGGACGATCACACGTTCAGCATTGGAGTGGGAGCCGACATTGCTCTGACCCCAAAGCTCTCGCTCCTTGGCGAAGTCGTGCCGAGGGTAGCTGGATTTGGGGGAATCGGAACAAATGATTACCCATCTGTGTCCACGGGTATAGCCATTCGGACATGGGGCCATGTTTTTACCATCCTGGCCTCTTCCAGCAGAGACTTTACGCCGGCTGCTTACGCCGTGAACGCAGGACAACATAATCTGTCATTAGGCTTTAATATCTATAGAAGAGTTCACTGATTTATCTGTCCCTTACGGTCAACCCTTTTTCCGAGCATTCCTTTTTCGGGATTAACAGGTCTTTGACAGTGAGGGGCGCTGTTTAGATCCATTCACGGAAAAACTGATCCGGAGTGTGGCCACGAACCTGATCAACTATCTGCGGAGGCACGTCTGTCCGGCAGTAACACTCGAGCGGATCCTGCGCACTGGCACCATAGAGACCCAATAGCGAATTGACCGATCGGACGACATTCAATATTTCCTTGTCCTCTTCTCTCGAGCCGAGAAGCTCGCGACGGGTGACGGCGGTCACTCGCGCAACCCTCCACCAAAATCGTATATTCATTCATGAAAGTGCCGCATGATCTTTTCAAGTTCACCACCGCGGATGGAGATGGCGGTCTTGGGTATAGCGTGGGAGCCGATCTCCGAGCGGCGATCAGGTTGAACCGGGCTGCCGCCGCGACGGGTGACGGCGGTCACACGCCCGGCGGCCACCTTGATGCCTGCATTTTCACGAAAGTGCCCCAAGACCTTTTCAGGTCGCCACCGTGGATGAAAACGGTCTATCGACCTCTGAGAGGTCGATTGAGAATAGCGCGCTTCAGCGCTGGGTCGTCGGAGCCTAGTCCCGTAGGGACGACCGAACTCTTAAGATTCTTCTTTCAATCGTCCCTCCAGGACTCTTGACCTTACAAACTGGTAGTCCCAGCGCTGAAGCACTGTCTGGAGATTGGACATTTTTCGAGAAGCCCGGCGGCAGGATGCCGCCGGTTCCTCTCAGAGCCCGGTACGGGCGAAAGAAACTAGCCCAGGGCCAGCGAGGGGCAGGA
>DATKMG010000701.1:0-3120 GCA_035541995.1 Terriglobia bacterium | reverse complement strand
AATCGCATCATTCCAACATGGACGTCTACGATCATGTGCAGGCCGGATATCTAATGCAAGCCGCCATGGTGATGGCAACCGTCGTTTACAGTGCCACAACCCGAGCTGAGATGATGCCACGGGAGCCACTCCCCCAAGCACGCCCTCTCAAGTCGTAAGGCCACACCTCGCTAAATCGAGTTGAGGCTGCATCTCAGCTGCGCTATTAGGACCCACACATCACTCCGGAAGTGGTGCTTGCCGGTAGGAACGAGCTCCAACCCGAACAATAGCCCCCTCAGATTCATGGGCTCCCGGCCAGTGCCAGCAAGGGATTCACGCAGACATGCATATTGCACCGGCTTGTGCTACCTTGAGAGCTTCACTATGGAAATCGGAGTGAGTCACCCTCACCCGCTACAACTGCAAGCGGAACTTCAGCTTGGTCATCAACCCCGACCAAGCCAGAATGATTCCGGTAAAAAGGAGAGATTCCATCAGGCCTGGCAGGCCTTGTTCCATCCCGGCACGAACCAACAAAGGAAACAGGACTCCCCCAAACGCTGAATAGAAGATGTATGGCAGCAGGTAAGTCAATAGCGTGTTGGAGCCGGCTGGTTTTACAAAGCTTGCCCATCGGGTTATGTGCTTGACATCAGCGATCCAATACAGCGCCAGCATGATCAAGACGCCAACCCCGGCACAATAAAGACACCAGCTAGGTGTACCTTCATTCTTTGAAAGCCCCAAAGGACGCAGCCAATAGCCTGCCAGAAAAAGGACAAACGCGTAACTCAAACCCCAAACGGCCTTTTCCTTGAAGGTCCTCGCAACTGTTTTGTCCAAGAAAATCATGGATACGACAACTCCAGCCATGATAATCGATGCCAGGTCGCCGTCGCCGAACGGCCATAGGTACGTCGGCAAATTATGAAGTTTTACCCCAGGGAGCCTTGTTAAGACATTCAGCGCAGTCAGGACCGTCAGCCAGAATACTGGTGCCCAGCGGAACTTTTTGAAGGGAATATACAAGATGCAGGCAGCGAGGTAAGACTGTCCGATAAGCCCGAGGATTTCCCAATATCCAAGATCCAGCCAGGCCGCACGGCCATCCGGAGTTCTCCGTCTGAAAATGGAAAATGCAGCTGCAACCATCAGCAAGCCCATGTATTTCAGCACAGTGTAAATACGCCGGTGCTGGTCGGAGGGAGGGAAAACATTCCAGAAAAGGATGAATCCGACAAGTCCCAACAAGGCCCAAGCCCCTTCACCAATGCCAGTTAATTCAGGGTCGACCTTGCTGTCGTTTGCGAGAAAAATCCCCATGATCATGAGGGCGATGGATCGAAAGATGACATGAAGCCACAACCTCAAGGTCGAATCCCCCTTATCAAGCCGGCGCTGGATTGCCAGGGGAATTGCCATCCCGACAATAAATAGGAATTCGGGAAAGACCATGTCGACATACGTCATCCCGTCCGCTCCAGGGGGCATGTGATAGTTCCACCAGGGTAGTCCCTTTACCTCCGAGAGCTCATTCACGAAGACCATCACCATCATGGTGAGGCCCCTGAAAATGTCTACCGATAAGATTCGAGTCGATTCTCTTGTCCTGGCTGTTGGCGTGTTCATTTGGATGGTGTATGAGGACTAAAGAATATTTGGCAGCAGGTGATCGCCGCTCGGAGATCGGCTCCCACGCTCTCCTTCCATAGCCCTCCAATATTTACATCGAACATGGTGAGATTGAAGAGCCCGTGTTCTTATCCGGCGAAGACGGAATCATAAAGGAGTAATCCCCTTTACTAATGGCCGAGATCGATTGCAGACGATCCATCACCCACAATGCTGAAGCTGGCCCAATGGTATGGAAGAGCATCAGCCCCAAATCGTTCCATTAAATCCAACTTCGCCTGTTGAAGGGCAGCGCCTTTGTCTGTTCCGCTGGCCAGATGCCTGTAAAACTGCTCCATTAAGGCCAGAGTGAACATATCCTCCGTGGCCCAGGAGCTGGCGACAACCGACCTGGCTCCTGCAAACAAGAATGCGCGGACGAGGTTTGAAATCCCCTCCTCTCCCTGGAGCCGTCCAATCTTGGTCTCGCATGCAGAAAGTGTCACCAGATCAGCGTTGAGGCGGAAACTGCTGATCTCCCAGGACTGCAAGAGGCCGTCGTCCGAGGAATAGGGGGAGCTGCCAAGTACGATGGACGATCGCCTGGGGAAGACGGTGTCAGCAATTCCGTGGGCAGCAAAGTGGAGAATCCTGAATCGCGAAAGCGGTTGAGCCTTCACCTCAGTCTCGGTTGCATGATTTCCGAGGAGGGTTTTGCTGCCAGGTCCGATGATTCGAGCCAGCGTGACAACCTCCCTGCGAGCGGAAGAGAGTGGCTTGAGGTGGTCTCCTTCCAAGTCAAACAGGCCGGCAAATTGCGACCCTCCTCTGGTAAGGTGGGTTTTCTGCACAACGACCGAAGTTCCCTCGCCGTAAAACACGTCGCCCACTCCTAAGAACGGGATGTAATCCAATGATTGCTTCGGCAGGGTCCTCAGAAGATGGAGCACTGTTCCAGAAGGAACATAGGTGATCACGTGCTGCTGGACGAGGTACTCCTCGTGGTCGTTGACCAGAGCATCGAAGGAAAGGAGATGCAACCTAGAGTCGGGAACGATAGTGAGTCTGTTGGCCTGACTCAATTCTGGGATGGGGCCCAACAAAGCTCGATAGAGCTTATGCGCCTCGGCAGTGGTGCTACGTCTTTCCTGTATGGATTCATTGAATTCATCGATCCATTTCTCAATTTGTCTCTTACCCTCGATGCAGTAAATGTGGGTGCCTTCACGGCTGATCGCCATGCAATAAGACTCAGGTTCATCCAGGATGTATTCGATTAGCAGTTCGCCAGCGGCGAGGGTGGATTGAACGTCTGCCAAGGCTGCGGGTTCGAAAACCACAGGGTGAACCGAATGCCGACCGGTTTCGAAGCTAGGACCCAGTTTTTCCTCGGCCTCAAAAAGCTTCCCTAGCAGGTCCTTGCGTTCCTTGTGGCTGGCAGTTCGCATCAAGCGCCACTGGAGTCTTGCGATCTCAGCTTCCACGGGATTCTGATCTGGGTTTCCCTCTTCCGGGGCATATCGGCCC
>DATKMG010000700.1:0-15420 GCA_035541995.1 Terriglobia bacterium | reverse complement strand
CCGTACATCATCAGGTCCATCCATTCCACCCGGGGATGGCCGTCCAATTCGGCGGCGAGCAACTCATTCAGTTCTCTGAACGCCTTAAGAAATTCCGGGTGATCATACCGCGGCTCGCGAAACTCGAAGCCACCACCCTTTTCGCTGGAGCGCCCGATACTGACGACTGGAACCTTTTGCTGAACAAAGTCAGGCATTGCCAGTTGTTTCGGTTGAAATACAGTATTGGAGAGCATCACGCGGAATCCCACGCGTTGGCCGAAACTTTTTGCGGCATCCAGTGTCAGCTTCCAGATTGGATTCAGATCAAGTTTGCCCGCTCGCTTCTGCACATCCCGCCACTCACACCGGATATAAAGAATGTCCACAAAAGGAAGCGACGCCATTTGCTCTACGTGATGTTCGAGGGTCTGCTTTCCGGCTCGTGCAGGTAGGGATGGTCCAGCCTCCTCCCAGGTATAGCCGCACAATCCCAGCCCAAAATTACGAATAGGCTTCACCGACGCGGTGGTTGTGGCAATCGTCCTCCAACCCTCATCCTGCTCGACCCCAAAGGGGCCTTGGTTCAGGCGGTCCGTGGCTTTGGGTCCCGGCCCAAAGTCATAGCCGGTCCACAAATGGTCAGGAACGTCAGGCCGCAGTAACGTAGAACCCGCCAGCGCTGTAGCAGCCCCTCCAGACATCAATAACTTCCGTCTTGTAATCATGATGGCCTTATTCTCCAACTTGTAATCAGGATGACTTCGTTCTTCGACTGCCAGCTTCGCCGAAGGACCTGCAAAGATCAAGGGTGAAGTAGTCCCCCTCGGATTTCCGTTCCCGGACGCGCGGTAGTGCGTCCCTACCCTTGAATTTATTCACCCTTCTTACATTACCCTGGTCTTAGCCGCTCTTAACCCGGAACTCGTCCACCCCACCGCAACCACCACCGCATGCAGCGATGGCCGAAGTCTACAGGCTCGCAGTACATAAGCGGGCACCCCCCGACAATACACTGGACTCCGCGCGCTTTACACTCGCGGATTGCCGCCTCCGATGCACTCCCCTCACCAAAGGCCCGATGCAACCATACCCGCTGAATGCCTCCTTCACTACATTGCCGAACCAGCTCGACGGCGATTTCAGGACGCGTAGCAACCACAACACCATCGATAGATTCAGGAATGGAACTGAGATTGGGGTAACACTTTGCGCCTTCGACTTCTGAGGCGTTGGGGTTGACCGGAAACACCTCGTATCCAGAGTCACGCAGCTTGCGAAAGACCGCGTTGGCTGCATGTCGCGCATCCCTGGAGACGCCTGCAACGGCTATGCGCTTTCCACGCAGAAACGCGGCAACAGGTTCCGGCACCTTACCCATTGATTACCTCTTCCTTTCTTCCCTCTTTGCTCAATGCCCTGTGAAGTTAAGGTATTCCAAGCAAAAACCGTTAATAGTATTGAGTTAAAACGTAAGCCCCGATTTCGTAATCAAGGAGAGCCCCAATATGCTTTTCATCGATCTCAGTCTGGTGAAGAAACTTGCCATGCTCCTAATGTTCGTCTCACTTGGCTCCGTCTTGACCCTTCTAGCAATGCAGGCACCCGATGCCAAGATCCAGGCGCTGGTCACTCAGCAGGATATCAATGGGCTGAGAAGTATCGGGCCTGCTGTTCTGCCCGCATTAGCACAACTCTATGAATCTTCCACCGAGGATCGGCGGGCTACGATTGCCTGGATATTCTATGAGTTGGGATGGAAGTCATCCGAGGCCAAAAAGGTCTTGATGAAGGATGTCCAAACCCAAAATCCCAAGCTGCGCTTGCAAGTTCAATGGGCGCTCGGCAGAGTCAGCAATGACGACGATGTGGTGGATGTTTTGCTGAACAACATGCAAAATGATTCCAACCCCTTGTTTCGAGACAAGGCAGCCTGTGCCCTCGCCAACGATCAGATTCACTTAAGTAAGAAACAAAAGGTCCGGTTGTTCGAGGGACTGATCCGCGCCCTCGGCGATCCAAAAGTCCAAGTACGAAGTATTGCCTTATTGGCATTGCAGATCCAGACGGGCCAAACTAAGAACTTCAATCCCAACGGAACTTCTGTCGAACGGGAGGCCCGCATTCAGGAATGGCTGCGATGGTTAGAAGAATACAAATCTCAATTGTAACCCTCCTGATTTTAGCACTCTTGACCACCATTGCCCAGGTTCCCTCGGACATTCTCGTAAGCTACAGTTTTGACGATGACAACATAGAGACCGGGCCTGACACCTTTGCAGTATTTAAGAATGCCAAGGGAACGGTTGCCTTGAGTTCGGCATTCAGATTCAGCGGCTACTCTTCAATAGAAATTCGCGACGTAGCAGGAGATGGCGATTTCCCCGAACTGCAGGGATACTTTGCCCGGCGCGACAAGGGAAAGCTCTTCTTGCACTTTGCGTTCCTAACTACTGATCCTTACCAGGAACTCAACATCGCACTGGCAGGTCCCCAGTGGTTCAAATTGAGAAAGGACGGGATTGCGTTCTGGCTCAAGACTGAAGAAGGATTCTTCTATCAGATTTCAGACAGTATTCCCAAGAAATTGTTCTTGCTCAAGCCCTTCGTCTGGTACCTGGTTGATGTTCGGTACGACATTGACTCGGGGACTTACGACCTGGCTATTCAGGAAGAGACAAAACGGAAGCCGATTCTCTCACTCGCCCGTCAGCAAAATGCTGCGAGTCAACCTGGATCCAAAGTAGACAAGTTCTCGTTTATAGGCGACGCGGGAGAGGACACTTCCAACGTGGTCTACTATGTTGACGATGTAATTGTGAGCGTTGATGAGAAAGTCAGCCATGTGCCGTTAATTGCTCCCGGGCGTAGAAAACTCTTTGTCGACTACTGGAACGAATACCATAGATCCGCGGCCAAGAGGCCCAACTATTTGCCTGTTGTGTCATTAGCGGATTTTGGGATCTTTTCTCGCGAAATCCAGGTACTTCGGCAGCAGGGGGCCCTCGGCTACGTGGGTGACCTCATCTCAGGACAAGAGATCCCACCGGGGACGCTGAGCCAACTATCCCCGGAATGCACCCGACTGCTTCAAGCGATCAGTGATTGGAACATTGGCTGCAAAAGACTGGAAAAGGGCGAGACGACTGGAGCGCTCAACTTGTTTGAAGAGTCCTCCGCCAACGTTCCTTCGGGGAAGATTTACTCCATATATGCCGTGCTGGCGCTTGTTTCGCTACAACACTGGCAGGAGGTTGATCTGCGCCTGAGCCAAATTTATGCTGCCTGGCAGGGAGACCCGAGGTTCGGAGTCATTTCAGCCATGATTGGCTTGGCCAGGAACAACTTGGATGAAGCTGAACAGTGGCTTAAGAGGCCGGCCGAGGAGATCCCTGAGAAATTCGAGACTGAGTCAATCCGCCGGCTATGGACTGGCACGATCACTCCGGACGTCATCAAAGAGGTCAGGGGTCAATTCCCAGAGAATTGGGCCGAGCTTGTAGAAGAGCCACTCATTGCTGAACAGTATTATTTTGTTCTACTCTGGAAAGACCGATTTGCAGAGGCAGAGCAATATGCCTCCCGGATGGTTGAACACTTCAGGAGCTTACAATTGGAGCCGTCCAAATGGCAGGAGCGGGGCGGTGATGCAGCGTTCCTCTCCGGGAATATCCAAGGTGCCTTGCAGTGGTATGAGGCGAGCCTCGGCCAACAAAAACGAATCACTAGCGTTCTTCTGAAGCTTTCAGATGTTTACTTTCGCATGGGTGACCTGGAACGTGAGCGAGTATATCGGGAAATGATTTACGGGAGTCTCAGAGACCGTTAGTCGCCGGTTTCCCTTGATGTAAGCGTCTGCCATTCGGAACTCTCTTTCTCTTTTATGAAGACATATTGGAGCGTGCCTGTCTTAGATATTTAGATATTTTCCATCATAAGGTGGACTATCTCATCCGCCAGATGCAGCGCCCGACGCCGATAGTGAGTCAAGTCTTCGAGTCCACCTGGTATTTAGAATGGATTCCGTTCTCTTATCGCTGCAGATTCTCTTTGCGGTGTGGGCGTGGCGAAGACGCCGTTGGGCGTTGCTTGCTTGTATTCTGGTGGCTTGAATTGTTACAGGGACTGATCGGTTCTGTGCTCAAAACGGATGTGACTCCACTCGAGTTGCAATCACCCAGTTTTCAACACTACGCAATCTCCTAGCGCTCCTGTTGCTATTTGTTGTCTAGCAGAATCGGAAGCGAGATCCCGATCAGTCCGTTCCGGCGAGGCCAAATGAAGAGGATGTCTTTGAAGCAAATGCTGCAACGTCGAAGTATGGGCCGGCTCCGATCGAGCCGTCAGGACCCAGTCATGGGGCTTTTGATCCTGAATCGCTGAGACGCTCTCTTTTGCTCGATCACGGAGAACAATCTGTGATCGACTAAGCCCACTCAGCGCAGTCCAATCACCCAATCGTGTCCTCCTCACACTATGAGAGATCCTCAGGATACAGTCGAGGAGGGGGTGCCGCAAGACTCTTCTTCACGAGCGTCCGGCTAAGCAGTTTCAAAACCACCATTCAATGACAATTTCCCACCAGTCGGCCAATTATTTCCCTGACTCATCTCCCAATTCCTTGTTTTTTTGATAGCCACAGCTAAACTAAGATAAAGGATTCCATAAAATACCGGGAGCTTGGGAGACGGATGATCTGAAGGACTTGGAGGTTCCATTGATCACCATCATCTCAATTGACGGGGAGTAAAAGGAGTCTTCGTGAGGTTATCTTCCGCGAACAGACAGATGATTGGGCCGGAGTCAAATATTCGTAACTATGCGGGGATTCCTCAGTTCAATGTTCGAGATTATCCGAGTGGGCGGATCGAATATCTAGTTTTGAAACGGCTCTTCGACATTGTGGTCTCACTCACTTTGCTACTCTCACTGTCGCCTTTATTTGCGCTGATTGCACTAGCCATCAAGTTGTCCACTGGCGGTTCGGTCTTCTTTAGTCAGGAACGTGTGGGCAGGAACGGGCGGAGGTTTTGGATTTATAAGTTCAGAACAATGATTTCTGCCTGCAAACTGATCTGTGATACCCGCTGGAGTCACCCTCAGGATGAGCGGATTACTCCGCTGGGCCGTTTCCTGAGGCGCACCAGCCTGGATGAATTGCCCCAGCTCGTCAATGTCTTGCTGGGCGATATGAGCCTGGTGGGACCCCGTCCGGAACGCCCCTATTACGTGGAAGTCTTCAGGCAAAAAGTGCCACGATATGTGCTGAGACAATCGGTCAAATGTGGCATGACGGGGTGGGCTCAAGTGAACGGCTGGCGGGGCGATACCTCGATCCACAAGCGGCTGGAACATGACCTCTACTACCTCCAGAACTGGACCTTCTGGTTAGATGTCAAGATACTCCTCCTGACATTACTGCGGGGATTCAACCACCCCAACGCTTATTAAAAAAACTTCAGGGGTCGCCTGAACGAGCCCTTTCAGCGCTGCATCGGTAAGGGCAAGGGCTTGTGGACCGTTCTGACCGAGACCCCAGTCTCCGGGGGTAGAATCCTGATAATACCTCCGTCATCGCGGAGGGGCCCCGTTGGGAGTCCTCTGATTGTTGATTAGATTAAGGAGACCCCCGAGGAGATCAGTTAAAAGTTGTTCGCTTTCGCATACACACTGGCTCCCGACAAAGCTGATTCGCCCACTTTACTGACCCATTACGAACCGTCGGAAAATAACGTATTCATGTGAAAATGTTTGGTGTATTCTTCCCTGATAAGACCGCAACAAGGAGCTGAATACCCCGTGAAGACAAGTCTAAGAACAAAAATCGTTTTGTCGGTGGTTACCCTCTTATCAATCACAGAGGTGAAAATCTTTGCGCAGAAGGTGACATCGGAGGTCGACAAGGCCGCTCCATTTGCAGAATACCGAACCTTTGCTTTCAAGCCCGGCTTGTTGATGATTGGGGGAAACGAGGAGCAGCTCAATCCAGTTCTTATGGATTCGCTCCGCCACGAGCTGAATGCCAGAGGCTTGACCGAAGTCCAAGATAAGCCCAGCGTCTACGTGACCTACTTTGGAACGTTGGGGGGCGTGACTTCCAGCGGAAGCTTAGTGGCGCCCGGTCAAGCTCTCCGGTATGACTGGGGGATACCCCAAGGCTGGTCGGCAGTTTCATCAAGCACGGTGGTCGAGGGTAGTCTATTGATCGAAATGGCCGACGCTTCCACAAATAAATTGGTATGGATTGCAACCTCCAAAGGCGTACTGAAAAACCTCGGAAAGCCTGAAAAGCAAAAAGAGAAGATTCCGGAAGTCGTCAGCAAAGCCTTCCTCAAGTATCCAATCAAGGCTCAACCTGCCCGGTGAATTGAAGGTGGAGTCCGGGTCTATTGCTGTGTCGGGAGATTGCCAGAACTTGCTCGGTAGGTTCCTTGTCTGGGACGCGAACCACCCGGTGACACGGAAAATGTTGAAGCTAGAGGATCTTTCCCTCCAAATGGAGTAGCTGGCTTCCCAACTCCTGTGCGCTGACCCGCAAACTCAAGAAGTTGCTGCCGAATGGAGGGTCTGTGATTCGCAATAATGTTTTCATTCTTTGCCTCCCAAACCTCAAGGAAAGAACGGTATCGATTATCATGGGGAAGAGAAATAAGGCGAATTTCAGAATAAGAGTTAGTTCAACACGCACGTGAACACTATGAGCGCCAGGATTCCCGGGAGGGAATTTAAATGAACCATATGGGTGGGCGCAGGTTCCGACCCCCGTTTGATCGGCTGAGAAGGAGTACGGTCGTACTCGCTTGCCTGGGGATAATGGTTCTGATGGGATTCCTGGTGGCCTCACAGGAACCAGGCAAGAAAGGCTCGACTGACGACGTGCGATTGATCGCCCTCGATCCCGGGCATTTCCATGCGGCGCTCCTTCAAAAGGAAATGTTGCCGGGCGTCTCCAGTCAGGTCGCAATTTACGCACCCCTGGGACCAGATCTGATAGCCCACCTGAATCGAATTACCCAATTCAATAGACGGAAGGACAATCCCACCAGCTGGAACCTGGAGATCTATACGGGGCCTGATTTCTTTGAACGGATGCTGGAACAACATCGAGGCAACGTTGTCGTACTGTCTGGTCGCAATCGGGACAAGATTGCTCAGATTGGGTCGTGTATCCACGAGAACTATCATGTGCTGGCCGACAAGCCTTGGATTATTGAGAGCTCAAATCTGCCGAAACTCGAGGCTGTGCTCACTGCAGCCGAGGAGCATGGAATCGTTGCTTATGACATCATGACAGAGCGGCTCGAAATCACCTTCATTCTTCAAAAGGAACTGGTCAATGATCCTGGCATTTTCGGGGAAACTCTGCCGGGAAGAGAGCAGGAACCGGGAGTATTCATGGAGAGTGTGCACTACCTCATGAAAAACGTGGCGGGTATTCCACTCCTTCGTCCCGTCTGGTTCTTCGATATCAGCCAGCAGGGGGAAGGCCTGTCCGACATTGGCACTCACCTGGTCGACCTGGTCCAATGGTCCCTCTTTCCCGAACAAAAGATTGATTACCACCGTGACATCCAATTTGGTGCCTCAAAGCGATGGCCAACGCTTTTGACCAAAGCCGAATTCCAGAGGGTGACCGGAGATACTGAGTTCCCCGCAAACCTCCTGTCCAATGTCAAAAGTGATCATTTGGAGTATTATTGCAATAACCTTGTCTCCTATACACTGCGGGGCATTCACGTCAAATTGAATGTGATTTGGAACTACGAGGCAGCTCCGGGAGTCGGAGATAGTTATCGATCCGTCTTCCGCGGCTCCCGATCACACATCGAATTGCGACAGGGGAGGGAACAGAATTACCGGCCTGAAGTGTACGTGGTTCCCAATGACCTGAGTCTTAAGGAGCAGGTACTTGCGGCTTTGAAGAAGAGGATTGGTGTGCTTCAGGAGAGGTATCCGGGAATGGCAGTCGAAGACCGTGGCGGTGAGTTGTGGATCCGCATTCCTGACAATCTCCGAGTAGGACACGAAGCCCAATTTGGACAGGTAGTTAAGCAATTCTTGCTGTTTCTGAAGAACCCTCGGTCCCTTCCATCATGGGAGAAACCTAACATGCTGTCCAAGTATTATGTCACCACCAAGGGCGTGGAACTGGCACGTCAGGCCTCGGCTCCTCAATAGGTGTCGTATGGGTGTTAGTTTTAAGTTAAGGACTGGCAAAAAGTAAGGAAGAAACAATGTGGGAGCCGGCCTCCGGACGGCGATCAGGAGCTTGTGTTTTGCAATTCTTAGCTTCCGGTGAGGCGCGTTGGTCGCCGCTCGGAGAGCGCCTCCCACATTCTTAATTATGCCCGTAATGGAGGTCCAATGGTTTCAAGTTCGAGAAGAATAGCCGGCTCCTTATTTGGGCGGCGCCAGTTCGTTAAGGGTGGTCTGGCCGGCACCCTGGCGGCTTGGGGGGAATTGTCATCGGGTACCGCCTACGCAAGTGAACAGAAGCCGCAGGATGACGGCAAGAGGCGGCCCAGCCATCGAGTCATTGATGTCCACAATCATCCCCGCTGGCTCACTCTCAACGGAGCGCGCATCGTTGAGAATATGGATGCAGTCGGCATCGAACGCACCTGGCTGCTGAGTTGGGAATTGCCGGAAGGCGAATTAGATCCCTACTATTATTCAGTTCTGAACCCGCCTGGAGCAGGGATTACCTTTCGTGACGTGATCGAGGTCGTCGAACGATATCCGGATCGCTTCATTCCTGGAACAACCGTGGATCCGCGCGATCCGCACGCTCAGGACCGTCTGAAAGCTGCAGTCAATATTCATCGGGTACGTGTTTTCGGGGAGTTCAAGCGCCGCATGCGATATGATGATCCCGATGTTATCCGGATCTTCCAGTATTGCGGTGAACTCGGCTTGCCGGTCATTTTCCATCTGGACGTGACGATGCCGCGCCATGGAGTCCCGAATTCCTGGCAGTGGTGGTATGGAGGCGGTCTGGAGAACATGGAGGCCCCCCTACGTCTCTGCCCGAAGACACAGTTTCTGGGACACGCACCAGGCTTTTGGAGGGAAATCTCCGCTGATGCCGATGAAGAACCTCTGGTCTACCCTAAAGGAAAACCCATTGTGGGTCGAGGACGGATCCTGCAGTTCCTGGAGAAATTCCCGAACCTGCACTGCGATCTTTCCGGGGGATCAGGCCAGGTAGCCCTTTCCCGAGACCTGGAATTCACACGTAAGTTTCTCATCGATTATCAGGACCGGATGTTCTTCGGAAGGGATCAATTCGACAACGGCCTATATGACATTCTTGTCTCATTGAACCTGCCCGCCGAAGTGCTGGCGAAAATCCTGAGTGGAAATGCGTTGCGCTTGGTGCCAATCTAGGCCGGAACATACGGGTTGGACCCTGGGCCCGCTCTAGATTTAGTCATGGTGCAGCGGCCCGGGAAAGCTGATCAAGTCAGTGCGGGTGTGCCCGTTCTCTGTGACTCGTGAGAGAGCATACACTGTGCCGTCCTTCCCCACGGCGATCGAATTCACATAGGAAGGTCGCTCACCGTTTTCAAAGAAAACAGGTCCGTGATCCGAGTACTTTGCCGTGGGGATATCATAGGTGACGAGGTGGAGATTCTCCTGTCCCTTGGATTCGCCCTTGGCTGTATTGCTCTTGCCTGCTACCCGCTTGCCTTCCACGTAAATAGGTCCCCCTGTGAGGTAGTGCAAGGTATGGCCGTCAGGACCCAGGGTGAAACCGAGATAACCATAACTGAACTGGTCGAACATTCCACTCTTCCTGGATGGTTCTGATGTTAGCCGCTCCAGCACGTCGACACGGCGGATGCGGGGGTCGAAGCGGAAGAGATACCCGGAATTGCCATGTACGCCGTAGATGGCTCTTTCAGGCCCATACCAAACGGTTTGCCGCCAGTTATAGCCCATGTGGCCGGGAGAGGTCGGGTCGTAGAGACCAAAGTAATCCTTTCGGAGGTCCTCACCTTCGATGGTTTCGATGGAATCCAGATCGGAACGATAACGGAGAATGAACCCATCTCCCGTCGTGAAATACACCGATCCATCATCCGGGTCGACCACCAGCGACCGGCAAAGCGTTCGATAGGTCTGCCCTTTGCCATTTTCCCCTTGGAGGGATACTGGACCAAGGTTCTTCAGCTCTTTTCGCGCCAGGTCGTAACGGAGAAAGTAGCCGGTAGGCCAGGTAATCCCGAAGAGCCGCCCCCTTTGCGGGTCCATGGTCATCGAAATAATTCCCTCGTGGAAAGGAGCTATTGCTAAGTCCTCGAATTTTCCAGACGCCATGTCATATGAAAGGAAATGTCCGCCTGGGTAGGGCTTGTACCCGGGCGGAGGGAGTCCGGATTTCTCCATTCCGTCGATGATGGTGTAGAAACCAATATGCGAGGCAAAATAGAGTTTTCCGTTGGACTCGACAAACTTCACATGGGACTTGCCCTGTGAGATGGCCTTGAGTTCCTTCTCGCCACAGACCGTCGTCAGATCACCCAGATGCTGGATCTTGGTCGTGGCAGGATCAAAGGAATAGATCTGAGCGCCGGTGGCATAAGATTCCGAGGAAAGAACGTAGTAGATCTTTCCATCACTGGCACTGGAAATCCCGTTATAGGTGTCATGTGCCAGCTCGAATCCGGAATTGTAGATCCGGGCGATCAATTTTCGCGAGGACGCGGAACTCGTGGGAGCTTTTGAGGTCGTGGACACCTTACAAGCACAGAATAGCGGAAGGCCCGCTAGCACAAGAAGTAAGGGTCCATGCACAAATGTCTTTCTCATGGTGTTTTAGAGCTTCGCCATTTCTGCCCGATGTGCCCAGATCTTTTCGAAAGCCTTCACGTACTGATCCATCAGTTCCGGTGTGTCTTCGTAAAAAAATGGCAGAAAAACGTGACTTGCATTCACCTGGTCGCTGCCGGGGAGGGCATTCGGGATCTCGGGCTTATGGTGCCACCACTTGGACTCCGAATAAATCTTGAGTTTGTGCTGCTCCGGATAGAGCCACACTTCCGGTTCTACCCCCTCGGCTATCAAGGCCTTAACCAGTGCATCCCGTGAGAAACCGGCCTTGGCGGAATCCAGCAATAACAGGTTCTTGTAGTAGTAAACCCGTTGCTGGTCAGGGCGGCAGTGGGGCTCACTAAGTCCTGGCAGTTGCGTTAGCCGGTCATTGAGCCGGCGGACACCGGCAGTTACCTGCGCATTATGAGTGTCGAGGACCTTTAATTGTTGCCGGCCAATCGCGGCCGCGAACGGATGCATGCGGTACTTTTGACCAAAACCGGTGCCTTCATATTGCCGCACCGGGCTGTCTTTCGCGAATTTCACAGGATCCTCATAATGACCAAAGGCCGAAGCTCGTTCAAAATACTCCCGCGCCTGGTACATCCCCATCCCGCCTTCTACTGTCGGCAGACATTTGGAGGCCTGAAAACTGAAAATACCCATCATGCCCCAAGTCCCCATCTTCTTTCCATGCATCGAGGCGCCGTGGCATTGCGCGGCGTCTTCGAGCAGGATCAAGCCCTTTTCTTTCGCAAATTCTGAGATGCGATCCATCTCGCAGGGAAGCCCCCATGCGTGCATCGGAACCAACGCCTTGGTCCTTGGAGTCAGACGCCGCTTGGCGTCCTCCAGGTCGAAGGTGGACGTGCGCGGATTCACGTCAACAAAAACTGGGACATATCCAAAGAACCGCATGGCCAGGCAGGTGGCAAAAAAGCAATAGGAAGGAACCATGATTTCACTGCCGGGAGGAAGATCCAGCGCAAAATACATGCTCGTCAAGGCGCTCGATCCGTTCATATGGGCCTTAACGAAAGGCGATTTGGTATACTCCTTCCATTCGTTCTCGAAAAGCGGCAGCTCGTCATAGAATTTTCCGCTGTCAATCAGATCGTGGAGCGCTTTCTTCTCTGTTGGGCCATAACGCGGCCACCTGAAAATCGCATGCTGCTTCTCGGAAGGATAAGTAACAGATTTCGGGCCGCCGTTGAGAGCCAGTGCCTCCTTCATTCCTTGCGCACACCGGGAAAGTGCGACTCCAAGACCAGCGATGACTGTACCCGTTGTTCGGACAAAGGACCTCCGAGTTTGTGATTTTGTCATGTTTGATTCCCCCTCTTCGATTTTGAAGATTAAGAATAAGGCCAGATTCAATTCGATCTTATACTCCTTTGCCAAGATTTTTTCACGCTACTTGTACGGAAATGATTTTGCTTGAGTTTGCTCGCGATCAGGGCCGTCAATGGAGTAGAATGACCCACATGCGTGTCACACTATTGGCTATGTTTTTATTAGTCTCGTCCTCCGTCTATGCTCAGGAGACTGACGCTGAAAAACGCCTCCTAAGTTGGATGGATCGCATTGCCCAGGAGCAGCTCGATGCCCGCACAAAACGCATTGATGCTATTAGCAACGCGGGTGACGCTGATCGCCGTAAAACAGAGGTTCGCGCCAAGGTCCTCGATCTGATTGGCGGGCTTCCCGACTACCACGGCCCGCTCAATGCGCGGATTACGGGATCCATTGAGCGCTCTCGCTATGTAATCGAGAAGGTCATCTTCGAGAGCCTGCCCGGCTTGCTCGTGACGGCCAACTTATACCGGCCTTCCAAACCTGGGAAATATCCTGGGATCCTCCTCCCTTTAGGTCATTGGGAAGAAGGCAAGGCGGCGGTGCAGCGCATCGCCATCAATCTCGCTCTCAAAGGATTCGTGGTCCTGGCTTACGATCCATTGGGCCAGGGTGAACGTCGCCAGGCGTACGAACCGCGTATCGGAGGGTCCCTGGGCGCCTGGGCTACCGAGCAACATCTCCTTGCTGGAGCGCAGTGCTTGCTGGTCGGCGAAAGCTTCGCACGGTACCGGATTTGGGATGGAAAGCGCGCACTTGATTACCTCCTTAGCCGCCCTGAGGTTCAAGGCAATGAGATCGGCTGTACCGGCTGTTCGGGTGGTGGCAACCTAACGACCTATCTCTCTGCATTGGACTCACGAGTTCGAGTTGCAGTACCAGCCTGCTACATGAACTCGTTCCGTGTCCTGTTCTCCGGGTCGGTTGGCGATTCCGAGCAAAGTCTGCCCAACTTCCTTTTCGCGGGCCTTGATCAGACGGATTTCGTTGAGCTGTTTGCTCCAAAACCCTGGCTGATCGCTTCAACTCTTCAGGATTTCTTCACGCCGGAAGGGGCTCGACAGGTCTATGAAGAAGCGCGACACTGGTACCACATCTACGGAGCAGACGAAAAGGTACAGTGGTTTGTGGGACCTGGGCCGCATGGCACGCCGCTCGAGACACGTGAAGCCACCTATGCTTGGATGATCCGGTGGCTTAAGGACGGAAAAGGCGATGCACGAGAGGAAGACGTGGAAAGCCTTCCCGCCCATGCACTATTCGCCACCAAATCAGGTCAGGTCTCGGAGGAAGGAAGTCGTGACATCTGGCAGGTGATCCTGGAAAAATTCCAGACTCTTAAAAGTCATGGGACTCTCGAAGAGCTGCGTACTGAATTGCGCAAATGGGTCAATCCTGAAAGCCATCCCCCGCGTGTGCGAGTTACGACCGAAACCTTTGGTCACGACTGTGACACTCAAACTATCCTACTTGAAACGGAGCCGGGACTCGAGATCAATGCAACCTTGCGGATTCCTCGTGCCCAGGGCCGCAAACCCGGCGTGATCGTGGTGGAGGCTGAAGGGTCCCCCTCGAAACTGGCCACGGAACTCACTGCAAAAGGTAGCGTGGTATTGGCTCTAGCTCCCCGCGGTCTTCCTCGCAAGGAAGAGAACAGGCCGTTCGCCGGCGACTGGTTAGCGAACACCAGAGCCTGGCTGATTGGCAGAAATCTCCCGGGGATGCGCGCCTTCGATATCCTTCGCGGTGTGGATTTGCTTTCGGCAAGACCAGACGTAGATCCGGCCTCGATCCGTGGCTTCGCGCCAGATGTAGCCGGGGTATGGCTGCTGATGGCCGCGGCCGTCGACGAGCGGCTGAGCCGCGTGTGGATCGACCGTACACCTTACAGCCTGCGGAGGGCTCTGGAAGGCCCTATCCACAAAAATCTGCACGCCGCAATACTCCCGGGTTTTTGCTTGAAATGGGATCTCGACGACATGCGCAAGCTGATCGCCCCGCGCCGTGTCATTTGGACCGACCCCACAGACTGGATGGAGAACGTTGTGCCCATTGTAGGCGAGTTTCACTATCGTGGCTTTGAGGAGGGAAATGAACGGATCATGGATGAGTGGTCGCGTTGAGAGCGGCGGGAACACCTGAAATGTCTGTCGGCGCGTTATTTCACAATCTGAGGAAGTTCTCGGAATGGAAGACCTGAAACAGTCGGGAAGCGAATCCCGGGCAAGCGGCCGGCCGCTTCGGATTTACTCCCTATTCCAAGCAGGAAGGGAATCCAGCCTTGATTATTGACACGAATGTGAGTCTTTCCCGTTGGCCTTTCCGGCGATTATTGGGAGACGAGCCTGCTGAACTAGTCTCCATGCTCAAGAAGAACAATATCACCCAGGCTTGGGCAGGCAGTTTCGATGGGATCTTTCATCGGGACCTCGCCGGCGTCAACGCCCGACTGACGACGGACTGCCGCACATACGGGCAAGGAATGCTCTTGCCATTTGGATCGGTCAACCCTAGGTTCCCGGATTGGCAGGAGGACCTGCGACGCTGTCAGGAAGAACACCGGATGCCAGGGGTACGCTTGCATCCCAATTACCATGGTTACGGACTTGGGGATCCTTCCTTTGCGGAATTGCTAAAGCTAGCGGCTGCCCGTAAGCTCATCGTTCAGCTTGTGGTGTGCATGGAGGATCAGCGGACACAACATCCGCTCATGAGTGTCCCTCCCGTTGACATCGCTCCATTGGCAGACTTGATCAAAGCTGAACCGAACGCCCGGCTGGTCTTGCTGAATTGCTATCCGCAAATGGGGTTAGAGCCTTTGGAGACGCTTTCCGCAGCAGGCAATGTCTGGTTTGATTTGTCGATGGTCGAGGGAGTTGGGGGCGTGGCCCGGTTAGTCCAGGAAGTCAAGCTCGAACGAGTGCTCTTCGGTTCTCACTTTCCTTTCTTTTACTATAAATCGGCTCTCCTCAAGATGCAGGAGTCAGGATTAACTGATGCCCAAAAGAAGGCAGTGTTTGAGGAGAACGCTCGCCGCCTGCTTAACGTAGGGAAGGTGTGAGTAGCATGTTTTGGAATATGAGCTGGATCCGGTGGGGTTGCCATACTCATTGCCTTCAATTCTTCGCCTCCCAGGATGAGAAACGATAAGATCAATTGACAATCATCCCCCATTGAGGTCAAACCTTTAATGGTTAGTCAGAGTTCGGGCCTATACGATGGGATCATCCTTGGCGCCGGGCACAACAGCCTGGTCTTGCAAGCCTATCTGGG
>DATKMG010000699.1:0-3824 GCA_035541995.1 Terriglobia bacterium | reverse complement strand
GCAGACGGTTTGGCAGCTGGGAAAGGCGTCATGATTGCGAACGAAGCTCATGAAGCACATCTGGCCATTCGGCAAATGCTGGAAGACAAGGTGTTAGGTTCTGCAGGGAATCGGGTCGTGATCGAAAAATACTTGCGAGGGGAGGAAATCTCTTTCTTGGTATTTACCGATGGAGTCCATATTCTCCCCATGGTGCCTTCTCAAGATCATAAACGAGTATTGGATGGCGACTGCGGACCCAACACCGGAGGGATGGGGGCTTATTCAACTGATTCGTTAGTCTCCCCGGAGCTGCATGGTCTTATCATGAATCGAATTGTCCGTCCCACGGTTCTAGGAATGGCTCTTGAAGGCAACCCTTATAGCGGAATTCTCTATTTCGGATTAATGCTTACAGAAGAGGGCCCTCAAGTGCTCGAATTCAATGCGCGGATGGGGGATCCGGAAACCCAGCCGGTCCTCCTTCGGCTGAGAAGTGACATCGTAGACGTATTTGAAGGGATCTTGGAGAAGAACCTGGATCAGGTTCGTGTGCAGTGGTCCTCGGGATGCGGCATCTGCGTTGTTCTTACCTCCGGGGGTTACCCCCACGACTTCGAGAAGGGCAAACCCATTTCCGGCATTTGCGAGGCCGAGAAACTGCCCGGGGTCAAAGTCTTCCATGCAGGGACCAGGTTGAACGAGGGCAATTTCGTCACTTCGGGTGGCCGGGTTCTCGGAGTGACGGCTCATACCGAACACCTTAGGTCAGCAATTGACTTGGTCTATCGGGCTGTCGAACGAATCCATTTCGACAATGTCCATTACCGTAAGGATATTGGCGTGAAAGGACTCCATAAAGATGCCATCTGAAGTTCCCGAGGGGGATCTGGATCTTCTCAATTCTAAAATCTCAATTCTGAGGAGTGTAATGCATGACACCGCTGATTGGAATTCTCATGGGCAGCGATTCCGACTTGCCTATCATGAGTGAAACCGCGAAGCAGTTGAAGGATTTTGGCATACCCTTTGAGATTGAAATCTCTTCGGCCCATCGCGCGCCGCTGAGGACTGCAGAATATGCCAGGAGTGCAGTAAAGCGGGGACTGAAAGCAGTGATCGTCGGCGCCGGAGGCGCAGCCCATCTGGCGGGGGTGGTAGCCGCTGAGACCATCCTTCCGGTCATCGGAGTACCTATCGACAGTAGTCCCTTAAGCGGGATCGACTCTTTACTTTCAACTGTCCAGATGCCGGCGGGCGTCCCCGTTGGGGTGATGGCGGTTGGGAAGGCTGGAGCTATCAATGCCGCCATCTTTGCAGCCCAGATCATCGCGACTGGCGACCCGGAACTTGCCCAGAGACTCGTCGAATTCAAGGAAGGACTAGAAAGGAAGGTTCGAGAAAAATCAGAGCAAGTGAAGAAAACCTTCACTGTCTAAGCTGAGCCAATGCCTTTAAAGAAGCTCATCTTGGCTTTCTTTGGTCTTCTGCTGGTCGTGATCGCCGTCACATGCCTGACCCTTCCGGATGTTTCCGATCTGAAAACGAATAATCCCAGTTCCACGGCTCTAATGCGCCAGCGGGAACTGGAGGCAAGAGCTGCCGGAAAAAGGCCCAGGAAAACTCAAATCTGGGTTCGCTACGACACGATTTCCAACCGACTCAAATCCGCGGTTCTGATTGGCGAGGACGACGCCTTCTTTCAGCATCAGGGTTATGATCTGGAACAGATTAAAGAGTCCTTTATCAAGAACTGGGAAAAAAAAGGCTTGGTACGGGGCGGGAGCACGATCACTCAACAACTGGCAAAGAACCTGTACTTATCCACCTCCAAGAACCCGCTTCGGAAACTCATGGAATTTCTCATTGCCCGGCGCCTGGAAGAAGAGCTGACCAAGCGACGGATCTTTGAAATCTATCTGAATGTCATCGAGTGGGGTGACGGTATCTATGGCGTCGAAGCGGCCTCCCAGATCTATTTCAAAAAGTCCTCTTCGGCTCTGACTACAGGCCAAGCCCTCCAACTGGCCGCCATGATTCCCAATCCCCGAAAGATGAGTCCCAGTCACATAACCCGCCGCCTTACGTACAGAGCCAACTTGATTCTCTCGCGTATGCTCGAGTACCGCCACATCAGTGAGAAAGATTATCACGAAGCATTGGATGAACTGGATCAATCTGCCCATTTGGCTGCTTCGAACGGGCGAAAATAAAACTCACTGTCAGTCATGGCCTCAGTGATGCGCTCCCCTTCCACGCTTTCGTTCGTTCCTACCCGACCCTCTCCGTGCCTTTCCTTTTTGAGATCTTTTGGTTAATATCGCGGGAATGATCAAAGCTATCTATCTGGATTTGGGACGAGTCCTGATTGATATCGATCTCAATGTAGCGATTCGAGGACTCGAGAAAGCTACCTCCTGGCCACTTAGCGATATCGCTCAGTTTTTGAACGGAGAGTTAATTCAGGAATATGAATTGGGAAGAATCTCGACCGATATTTTCTACCGAACATTTTGCGAAAGCCTTCAAACCATCATTCCTGTTGAGGAATTCAAGACCCTGTGGTCAGAGATCTTTGTGACGGAACCTCTTTTGTCCGAATCGTTCCTGCAGTCCCTGGCAAGGAACTACCCGTTACATTTGCTGTCAAATACCAATGAGCTGCATTACGATTTCGTGGTCAGTCGATATCCCTTGTTGCGCCACTTCAAAGAACGGGTGCTTTCCTTCCAGGTAGGTCGGATGAAACCACAAAAAGAGATTTACCAGGTCGCTATTGAACGATCCCGGGTAGGCGCCGCAGAGATCTTTTTCTCGGATGACCGTCCCGAGAATGTGGAAGGAGGTTTGGCGGTGGGTATCCAGGCCGTTCAATTTCACAATGAGGCCCAACTGAAGCAAGATATGCGCAAGGCCGGTATTGTCTTTTGACAAATCGCTGAAATGATGACGCTTTGGTGCTGCTTATGCTATGCTGGCCCTAGGTAAACGATTCAATCCGGCTACAGCCCTGATTGATAGTCTCAAAGAAATCCAGTGTGAGCAGTGTCGACCTGTAGGAAGAGGAGTTCCCTGCGGCTACTCGCTATTTAGGAGATATGCGCTACCTCGTCTTGAGCGACATTCATGGAAACCTCGAAGCCATGCAGGCCGTCATGGACCAGGCTCGAGGAGAATTCGATCAGGTCATCTGCTGTGGTGACATCGTAGGATACGGTCCGAACCCCAATGAGGTGACCGAGGCTATCCGTGATTTGAAGCCGCTGGTAGTGCGAGGGAACCATGAAAAGGCGGCGCTGGGCATGGTCGACTTATCTTTGTTTAATCCGTTAGCCAAGCAGGCTGCTCTTTGGACTCGGAACGTTCTCACAGCAGAGAACCGGGAGTACTTGAGGTTAATCCCCACCGGACCGATTTATAATTCGGAGTTCACCCTCGTTCACGGTTCCCTTCTGGATGAAGATGAGTATCTCATCGATCGCGACGAAGCCCTGCTCAGTTTAAAGAGTGCGCCGAATGCAGTCACATTCTTCGGTCACACGCACATTCAGGGTGGGTTTGTAGTTCTTGAGGATGGAAGGTCGGGAGTCTTGAACCCGGTAATTCGGCAGGGAGCCTTTGAAGGTGAACTGTCGATCGATCCGCGCCACAAATATCTCATTAATCCCGGGTCAGTTGGCCAACCACGCGACTACGATCCTCGAGCGGCCTATGTCATTTATCAGGCAGAGCAGCAACGAGTTCGGTACATGCGCGTAGACTACCCCCTTCAGACCACTCAAGAAAAGATGGTCAAAGCAGGTCTCCCCCCCTACCTGATCGACCGATTGCGGTTGGGCAGGTAA
>DATKMG010000698.1:0-4064 GCA_035541995.1 Terriglobia bacterium | reverse complement strand
ATTTTCGCAAGCAATCTTTTCGGGGAAGAAACAAGGAAATTGACCTCACCGTTCGCTGGGAAGAGTATCATGCCAGTGCTTTGACATGTGATAAGACGATCGTGTTCGGTGGGAAAGCTCGACTGTCGGGGCTTTGGGTGCCTGACGAAGACGTGGTCAAATATGTGAGACAGCACACGGATAAACTCATCGGATTCTTGTCGGTGGATCCGACCCAACCCGGATGGCAGGACGAGCTTCATCAAGGGCACCAGGATTTCAAGCTCAAAGGAATCAAACTTCTCTCCATGTATGCCGGATTTAAACCCACCCAGCCTGAGCTCGACTATCTTTGGGAATATGCCACTCGGCATCACCTACCGGTGCTTCTGCATACAGGAACCACATTCGTGGACAAGGCCCCTCTGAGGTGCACTCTTCCAAGGCTGCTGGATGACGTAGCGATCCGCTTTCCTGACGTGAAATTGATCCTGGCTCACCTCTCTCACCCTTATGAAGGAGAGTGTGTGGTTACCATCCGCAAACATCCGAATGTTTATGCCGATTGCTCAGCCCTGCACTACAGGCCTTTTCAACTTTATCATTCGCTCATGCTGGTACAGGAGTATGGAGTGTGGAACAAAGTTCTGTTTGGCAGTGACTATCCCTTTACCACTGTAGACGCCAGCCTGGACGGCATGAGGAAACTGAATGATATGCTGGAAGGGACGGCACTTCCCCGCCTGGATATGGACCAGATGGAAACCATGTTCCATCGGAACACGTTGGACATTCTCGAGATCGAGGCGTGATATGGAACCCCTGATGCTTTTCAGTGCAATTTGTTTGGTTCTTTTTGCAGCGGTGAGTTTCGAAGATAAGGCTCCGGCTCTACCCAAAGAAATTACGCCCTACCCGGTCGTGGCCAATATCGAGTTTGCGGAAGGACCAATTTTCGACTCTCTGGGAAACCTCTATTTCGTGAATTACGTGCGGAACGGGACCTTGGGCAAGATGACGCCGGACGGGACTCTCACTGTCTGGTGCGAAACGGGCGGTCAGGTCAACGGCCTGAAGGTCGATTCTGAGGGATATATCATCGGAGCTGACACCGGGGCTAAGCGCGTGATTCGAGTTCATCCGGATGGAAAGAGAATCGAGGTTCTGACGGACCGTTACGAAGGAAAACCTTACCATAGCCCCAACGATGTTTGCCTTGACATGGCAGGAAACATCTACTTTTCGGATCCCTCCAACGAGACTCCGGAAGCGCCAATCGGCGGAGTCTACCGTATTGAACGGAACAAAAAGGTGACCCGGCTGATTGACGGCTTGAAGTACCCCAACGGCCTGGCCGTCTCGCCTGATCAAAAACAGCTCCTTGTGGCTGAGACCATGACCAATCGGATATTGGCATACGCCCTGAATCCCGACGGTTCGCTTGGACCTCAGAAGACCCTTTATCAATTCCCGAACTCCTCAGTCGACGGCATTATGTTCGACGAATACGATCGCCTTTGGGTGGCGCGATGGCTCAATGGGACGGTTGCTGTCGTCACGCTCGATGGGAAGCTAGTCGCGGAAATAGCAGCAGGAGGTACGAAAGTGACCAATCTGTGCTTTTGGGGTAAGAGTGTCTATGTAACAGTCGCTGGAAACCATTCTATCCATCGCTTGGAGGTAGGAGTTGGCGGAAAGCCATACACGAGATGAAAATCACAGGAATCAAAACTCGCTTACTGCGCATCCCCTACACAGAATTCCTTCGGGCAGCTTACGGAGGCCGCAGCCACGCTTCCTATCTCCTGGTTGTCATTGAAACGGATGAAGGGATTGTGGGGTACGGCGAACATGATGGCCTCTTTTATGAGACTGCGGAAGCCTTTATCCACACGGAGCTGAAGCCGCTGCTTATTGGAGAAGATCCTTTGCAGATTGAGTTCTTAGGCCACAAGCTGGAGCACTTCCTGCTTTGGAACACCTTCGCAGCCTATCCCATGGCGGCTGTTGATATGGCTTTATACGACATCAAAGGGAAGAAGCTAGGGCTGCCGGCATACGAACTGTTGGGAGGTCTATACCGGCAGAAAATGGAAGTCACAGGTCTGATTCACATGCACGGGATTGAAGAAGATGTGGCTTCCGCAGTTAAATTCAAAGAGAGAGGATATAAGGTTCTCAAGATCAAAGTTGGATTTGACCTTCCCAAGGACATGGAGCGGTTGGCGGCTATCCGTGAAGCAGTCGGACCGGACATGCCGTTTCGCATTGACCCCAATATGGCGTGGAGCCCGCGTACGGCCGTACGTTGGATTCGAAGAATGGAGAAATTCAACCTGCAATGGGTGGAACAGCCCGTGCCTTCGTGGGACATTAATGGATTGCTGGAAGTAGCCAGGGCTGTCGAAACGCCTCTCTCAGCCGATGAGAGCTGCATGACGGTTCGCGACGCTCTGGTCCTGGCAGAATCGGGCGCCGTCGAGGCCTTTAACGTCTATCTGATGGAGAGTGGAGGAATCACACGCGCGCGGGAAATCGCCGTGATTGCCAATACTGCCGGCATTGCCTGTGTGCTCGGTACCTGGGGAGAAGGCGGCGTGGGCCAGGCCGCCGCCCTGCATCTGGTGGCCAGTTCGAGGAATTTTGCGCATGCTTCAGACTCGGCTTATGGATTGGTCGCCGACGATTACATCAACCGGCCTTTTGAATTCGATCAGCAGGCCTGCCTCTGCGTGCCGCACGGTCCAGGACTGGGTGTCGAACTAGACCAGGAGAAGATTGGAAAGTACTCCAAAATTGAAGGCGAGGACCGAGTCTTTGCGGCAGGTCCCGGCGATCGCTTTATCCCTCGATCGAGGATGATCTTGTGACCAAACTCAATAATGAGGAGCTTAAGTCCCTCCTGGCGCGAGTCGCCAATGCTTCCCTGTACTATCCTGAATATCGCTACAAAGCCTGGGGCTATGGAGAATGGATTGCCATGGAAGGATTGCTGCAGGCCGCAAAAGTCTGCGAAGATCACCGCTATGCAGGGTTCGTTGAGGGCCTAGTTAGCGGCTGGATTTCAAAGAGAGATCAACTTTTGCCGAGAGACCATGTCGCTCCGGGCGTAGCCATGCTCAGCCTGTACGAAAGCACTGGAGAGAGGATCTATTTGGAACGGGCACACGCCTTGGCAGATTTGCTTTTGAGTTCGCCCCGCTCTTCCCGAGGGCCACGACTCCTGCGACCGGATGCCAATACCCATGTTTATGTGGACTGCATTTATTCAGATCCAACGCTCTTCTGTAAACTGGGATTGATAACCAAAGACACTCGCTGGTTCTCGGAAGCCGTCAACTACACGCTGGAGTTTTGGGATGTTTTGGTGGATCCTCGAATCCCTCTGCTTTATCATGGCTACAGCGATTCAACTCATTCTCATATCGGCTTGTTGTGGGGGCGAGGGGCAGGCTGGGCCTTGCTGGGGCTTGTGGACGAACTCGTGGACCTGCCTCGCGAGACGCCTGGTAGGGAAAGGCTCCTCGAGAACTTGCAAGGTATGGCCGGGGCACTGAGGGACTTGCAGGAGGATGATGGGAATTGGCACACTGTTCTCAACCATCCTGAGACCTATCTTGAAAACTCCATTGCAGCCTTCGTCTTTGCCGCCTTCAGTAAAGCGATGCGATTCAACCTGCTGGATTCCTCGTTTGGCCAGTGTGTTGCCAAGAGTTGGGCCGCCATGATCCGGGGAATTCAGCCTGATGGTCAGATTCTGGTCTCAGAGGCTACGCCGGAAGGGGATCTGGCGCTCTACCAGTCCCTGAGGCTGGGAGTGTACCCCTGGGGGCAAGGTCCAGTGATGCGAGGCATCGTTGAGGAACTGGCGGGGAGGGGTTGATTAGGAGACGGGGGCCTATTTGAGTGCCGGCAGACTGGGGTCCAATCCAAAGCGCGATAGGTTTTAGTGAAAACCTTTGAATTCCATTGTCCCAAAGGGACAAAGGAGAGTAGCCGGTGGTTACGCGCGAATGCGCGTTACCACCGGAATCTCCCCAAGAAATCGGTTTGAACCCCGGCGGGGGTCCAGAAATCCCGCGTCC
>DATKMG010000697.1:0-6388 GCA_035541995.1 Terriglobia bacterium | reverse complement strand
AGCTGTCGGCGCCCAACGCCGTGCGTCATTACAAGAGTCTATCGCAAGTGGAACAAGCCTTCCGTTGTCTGAAAGGGACCGACCTGCGGGTGCGGCCGATTCACCACAGGGCGAAAAATTAGGGTCAGCCCTTAAATGTTAAATAATGGTGTTCATTACGTGCAGCAGGACCATGCATTGCCAATCGAGGGCCTTACGGCTGCCAGCACCGCGGGTCCTGATTGGGGATTGTCTTTTACCTACGATGGCTTTGGCAACCGGACCAACCAGTCAGTGACCAAGGGATCGGGGCCCACCGTGTCACTCAGTATCAACCCGGCCAACAATCGCATCAACAGTTCCGGCTACACGTACGACTCCAACGGGAACCTGACGGCCCTGCCCGGCTCGACTTTCGTTTATGATATTGAGAACCGGATGGTGCAGGTGACCAGTTCGGGCAGTGAGTATTACAGCTATGATCCCTGGAACCGGCGAGTATGGAAGACCACGACCACGGATGGAGCCGGGAATATCTTCTTCTACGGAGCCATGGGAGAACTGATGGGAACGTTTAGCTGTGCGGCGGGGTGCACAAATGATCCGCCGGTCAAGGTCGAGACGAACTTGCACTTTGCCGGCAAGCTGATCCGCTGGAACAATGGGGCGACAGTGCTGGACCGGCTGGGAGGGGTCGTGAAGAGATCCAACATCTTTGCCAGCCCGCAGATCAATCAGACCTCGAGCTACTACCCATTGGGGGAAGAGCGGACGACGACGGGGCAGGATCGCACCAAGTTCTCCACCTATTACCGGGACAACAAGACGGCTTTTGACTACGCCATGAACCGCTACTACAACAGCTCCTGGGGACGCTTCACCACGCCGGATCCATACGGCCCCAGCGCCAATCCAGCGAGCCCCCTTTCCTGGAACCGGTATGCGTACGTGGCCAATGATCCAATCAATCAGAATGATCCCAGTGGATTAATTATGTTAAGTCCCCTGTACTTTGCGGATAAATCAATGGGGGAAGGATGGCTTGAGTGGGTGCTGAAAGGATCACCGCAGGTTGGGCAACATTACTATATTACGGATGTAATTCAGGAGAATCATGATCAGTATTCTGGAGCGAAACTCGTTGAAAATGCGTTGGGTTCTTCCAAGTGAGCAATCAGGAGGTGTGCAGCGACCTCATGAATAAGGAGCGGTTATGGTCGTATTGGACAAGGTGACTATCGATGGCCTCAAGCAGGTCTTCTGACAAGGTGACAGAGGTCTTGATTTTCATACTCCTATTATAATCCGAATGGGAGGACGAACCACCTTCTTGTGGAGTAAGTGAGATATTGCAGGCTCCGTATAGAAGTGTCTATGAAGAATCTGTACAGTATAGTAGAATTGCTATACTCAGTTGGAGGTCGGGTTGGCGATATTGAAAGCGCTGCGCTGGGTGGGAAGTTCCAAGAAGGATCTGCTTGAATTCCCCGACGAAGTACGACGCGAAATCGGCTATGCCCTTTACTTCGCCCAGCGGGGAGAGAAGCACCCTGCCGCCAAACCTCTTAGGGGCTTTCATGGAGGTGTGGTTCTGGAAGTAGCGGAGGACCAAAGGGGGAATGCATACCGGGCCGTTTACACGGTAAGATTCCCAACCGCGGTTTATGTCCTTCATGCCTTTCAGAAGAAATCAAAGAAAGGGATCGCCACGCCGCACCATGACATAGAATTAATCAAGAATCGGCTGAAGCTGGCAGAAGCCGATTACAGAAGAGGGCAAGCTCTATGAAACCCGTAACGAAAAGCAGTGGAAACGTTTTTGAAGACCTGAAACTTGTCAACTCGAAGGAGTTGCTGGTGAGGGCCGAATTAGCCCGTCAAGTTTACCTCATCATCAAGAAACGCGGACTCACTCAAATTGCGGCGGCCAATCTGCTCGGCTTAAAGCAACCAGACGTTTCATTATTGATGCGTGGGCGTTTGTCGAGGTTTTCGACTGATCGGCTGATCGAGTTATTAAACACATTGAACCGAGACGTTGATATTGTAATCAAACCTAACCCGAGTTCAAAGCGGAAGGGGACAGTAAAGGTTATTGCGGCATGACCGAAAGGTATGTACTCAGAAGATGAATTTGACGACAAACTACATCCGACGAGAGTTTGTGATCGTTTGAATGGGGAAAATAGGGTGGGAAAATAGGGTCAGATCTCTTTATTCTTTATTTTGTCTTCATTTTGTGCTAGAAAGGGTGGAAAGAATCGATAGGGAGACCGAATCCCCCGGTGAGTTGGAGGAAAGCAGGATGGCTCGCCCGTTGCGGCTAAATGTTCCGGGAGGGTTTTATCACGTCACCTCGCGGGGGAATGAGCGGCGTGAGATATGCTCGGAGGACGCGGAGCGGGAGAAATTCCTGGGCTATTTGTGGGAGTGGACGACCCGCTATCGCCTGCGCTTACACGCTTATGTCTTGATGACCAACCATTATCACCTGTTGGTAGAGACGGAAGAGGGGAATTTGAGCGGGGCCATGCAGTGGCTGAATACCAGTTACGCCCAGTGGTACAACCGGAGGCACCACAGAGCGGGTCATCTGTTACAGGGACGATTCAAGGGGATCCTGCTGGATTGGCCCCGCTGGGGTCTGGAGGTGAGCCGCTACCTGCATCTGAATCCGGTCCGGGTGGCCCGGCTCGGGTTGGGGAAAGAACGGCGGCGGCAAGCGGGGCGCGGGACGGTCCGAGAGGCTTCGGCCCAAGGGGTCAGCCAGCGGCTGCACTGTTTAAACGGGTATCGATGGAGTTCGTACGGGGCCTATGTGGGGAGCCGGGAGAGGCCCGAATGGCTGTCCTGCCAGAACCTGTGGCGACGGATGGGGGGCTCGCGGGCCCAGGCTGCCCGGGCCTATCGGCAGTATGTGGAGCAGGGGGTGGGGGAAGATGTGGGTCTGGAGATCTGGCAAAACCTGAAAGGGCAACTGGTGCTGGGGGATGAGGCCTTTGTGAACGAGATCCAGGAGTGGCTGGAGGGGGATCGGCGGGAACAGCCGGGGTTGAGGGCCTTGCGACCGCGTCCCGGATGGGAGGAGGTGGTGCGGGCCGTCGAGGCAGTGAAGGGGGAGGCGTGGGAGGAGTTTCGCGACCGCCAGGGGGACCGGAGCCGGGATGTGGTGTTGTGGCTGGCGCGGCGCTATGCCGGGCTGAAGTTGGCGGAGTTGGGAGTCCGGGCAGGCGGACTGGACTATCGCAGTGTGGGCTCGGCCTTGCGCTACCTGCAGGAGGCTCAAAAGCAGAATGCCGGGTTACGACGGTTTATGAGTCAAGCCGAAAAACTAGTAAAGAATAAAGAGATCTGACCCCTTTTCTATTTTCTAACCGACCCCTTTTCTACTTTTCTACCTTTTTGCTTTTTGCCAATTTCTTTCCACCGTGCTGGCCTTGCAGCTGGAAAAGAATCCCCGTAAGTAAATTTCCTACAGCCCTTCCTGAGCTTGCTCGAACAGGCCCCATCAACAATAATAAGAATGCGAGCTTGCCTGTTGTGTCTCTCTTTTGTGATAAACTTAGATCATAGCAAAATTTTCACGGACTAAGGTCGACAGGTAAGTGAAATGGGTGCAATCAAAAGTGACGTACAACAGAGATGCTGGTTCAGCGTTTCTTGGTGATCCGGCAACCCCTTGGCCTGAAAGGCCAAGATAGCTCAGCCCAGGGCCAGCGAAGGGACTTTTGTCCCGAGCGTCGCCCTGGGTCAATGGCCCCCAAGAAACACCTCGAGCTCTGAAGGAGCGGAATAGGAAACCGAATCCCATCAATCCAATGTTGAGGAGAAAGAGGGTGGTCTGTGAGCGCAAGAACCTGGAGGCTCAAGATCTCTCTTTCGCCCCTTTCAGGGCTGGGGGCTTCCTAGGGGCACCTGTACCCAGGGCTGCGCGGTGGCTTTCAGCCCCCGCTAGCCCCTGGGCTGGATTATGCTGGCCTTTCAGGCCAGGCTTTCGATGCTGTTCCTCTGTCCGTCACTTTTGATTGCACCCAAGTGAAATAGTCAGTGTGCCAGGGTACCTACGTGGATGGAGCAGGGTGCAAGGTCGTGAAATGGCTGAGATGGTTTGTCTCTGAAGAGAGGTGTCTTGAGCCACTCTCAAAACATCCAGTTTTCCTGATTAGCGCTTTACTCGTCGGTCTCTGCTCATTTCCTGCAGTTGCTAAGGAGAAGAAGCCTTCCCAAGGTCAGGAGTCAAAAACAAAAGAGGACACTTCTGCTTTCAGTCTTAAGATCCCCGTCAACGTTGTGGTAGTTAATGCGAGTGTCACCGACAAGCAAGGCAACGCCGTCAAGGACCTGGTCATCGGAGACTTCAAGGTTTACGAAGATGGCAAGCCTCAACCGATTCACACTTTCGCCAGAGAATCCTACAAGGCAGTCCAAGGCACTGACGGAGAGAACAACGCCCAGGCCGTCACCCCGGAACCTGAGACGGTCGGCGACCGCCCGCACTTCATTGCCCTGATGATCGATGACCTGAATGCGCCTGCCTTCGACACCCTGTACCGCACGGTGGAAGCTGTCAAGAAATACCTCGCGGACGGGACCCAGACTGGAGACCAAATCGGGATCACTTCGGCGTCCGGTAGGATTCAGGTTCCCTTTACCAATGACGTCGAAGTATTGCGTGACCAACTCGTGACCCTGCTTTCCAAACTCGACAGGAGACGCCCCATGCAGGCTGGCTGTGCCGAGTTAACCGAAACGCAGGCTCTGGCGATCGAAACCTACCTCAGTCCCGGATCCATTCCCCGTCCCCGAAGCGATAGCCTGGAGGATGTCAATGCCTATCTTAGTTCCGGGGGCTGCCGGCTAAATTCGCTTCTGCCTGAGATCCAGGTCGCCATTGTGGAGACCGTGGTTTGCGAACGCCTCGAAACAGGGCTGCTGGCTGTCCAAGCCGCCGCTGAGCGACTCTATCCTATCGCCACAATGGTTCTTTCCGAGTCAACTTACCGACGCCGCATGATGCTGAACGCCGTGCGCCAATACGTTCGTTCCATGCGCCACTTTGAAGGAAAGAAATCGCTGATTCTCTTCTCAGAAGGGTTCCTTTCCGAGCCGGTGCGTTATGAATTGCAGGACGTGGTAGACATGGCGCTCCGTTCTGGTGTCAACGTCAATGCCATCGACATTCGAGGGTTGTATACAACGGGACCGGACGCTTCCAGCAACGTGAGCATTCCAGGAAGCGGAGTGATTGAAAACCGGATTCCGGTCGCGGGGCGAGGCGGAGGTGGCACCGTCACCGAGACTATCCATGTCGCAAGTTTCCTGGGTTCCAAGGTTCTGACCCTGTCGAACCAGCAATCAGACCAGAAGTCGTCTCTGGCCCAGTTGGCCTCAGAAACCGGCGGCCTCTTCGTCGAAAATAGCAATGATTTGCACGGAGGAATCAAGAGAGCTGTCGACCACCAGACCTTCTACTACATCCTGACCTATGCTTCTCCTGAAAACAAAAACGATGGTCGCTACCACAAGATCAAACTGGAGGTCTCCCGACCCGGACTCAAGTTGAAATATCGGGAAGGGTATTATGCTCCCCGCGAGCAGATCTCTACGGAAAGACGAAGAAAAGAGGATATCGTCGAAGCCTTGCGGGCGCCCGGGAATCTCAACGAGATCCCGATTCAGCTTTCCTATCAATTCAGCCAGATTTCAGACTCGGTCTATCAACTTTCATTATTGACGAAGGTCAACGTGAGTCGCCTGGAATTCCTCAGTGAGGATGTCGGCCGCAAGAATTCTTTGAGCCTGGTAGTGGCGGCCTTCGATGAGAACAATAAGTGGATCGATGGGCTGGAGAAAGTAATAGATTTCAATTTGTCTGAGCCTAGTTACGCAGCCCTGGTCCAGTTCGGGTTTAGTTCCAAAGTCGATTTCAATCTGCCGCCGGGTCGTTATCGAATCAGATCGGTCGTGCGAGAGAGCCTGAAGAGCCAGATGGGGTCGGCCAGCCGGTTAATCGAAATTCCTTGACCTTATGATTTACCCCAGTCCCCCTTCTATTGACATTCGCAGAATATAGTGACATCCCATTCCGCCACCCCTGCCGGGGTGGAGATTTTTGGGGGGACGAGT
This sequence comes from Terriglobia bacterium, assembly GCA_035541995.1. Lineage (GTDB taxonomy): Bacteria > Acidobacteriota > Terriglobia > Versatilivoradales > Versatilivoraceae > DATKMG01. The sequence continues at coordinate 283 of DATKMG010000697.1, read as the reverse complement.
ATCCAGGGGTGACGCGCTTCTCGCGTCACCCCTGGATACTTTCCATTGTCCCTTCGGGACACTGGAGATTGGACATTTTTCGAGAAGTCCGGCGGCAGGATGCCGCCGGTTCCTCTCAGAGCCCGGTACGGGCGAAAGAAACTAGCCCAGGGCGCCGTCAGCGGCAGGAGCTCGGGACCGCCGTCCCCGCGGCGGCCGCCCTGGGTGGGCGTTCCCGCCGATTTACATCCTCTCCCCCAACACCTTCTGGGTGTTGGGGGAGAGGGAAGGGGTGAGGGGGTCG
>DATKMG010000696.1:0-5405 GCA_035541995.1 Terriglobia bacterium | reverse complement strand
GTGATCGCCACCCAGAACCTTGACCCGGACCAGGTGCAGGTAAGCGTTGAAGACTCGGGGATCGGTATTGACTCGGAGAAGCTCGACAAGATCTTTGACTCTTTCTACACCACCAAGCCGGGGGGCATGGGGATGGGCCTGTCGATTAGCCGTTCCATTCTTCAGGCCCACGGCGGCCGGCTCTGGGCGACGGGCAAGGACGGCCCCGGCACCATCTTCCACTTTACCCTTCCGAAGTACCATGAAGGAGAATCCCATGCGGGAGTCTAACGCCCTTATCGCGATAGTGGACGACGACCCTTCGGTGCGGGAGGGTCTCGAGAGCCTGATCCGGTCTGCGGGGTGGAGGGTCGAGAAGTTTGCCTCCGCGCAGGAATTTCTGGCCCGCTCCGGCGCCGAGGCGCCCTGTTGTTTGATATTGGACTTACAAATGCCGGGGATAAGCGGGCTGGACCTGCAGAAGCGGATGACCGAGGTCGAACTGGAGATCCCCATTGTTTTCCTGACCGGCCACGGCAATATCCCGGCCTCCGTGCAGGCCATGAAGGCGGGAGCCGTTGAGTTTCTGACCAAGCCGTTTGATGAGGAACAACTGCTGCAGGCCATTAGAGAAGCCCTGGAACGCGATCGGCGCAACCGACAGCAGCGCGCCGAGATGTGTGAATTGCGAGATCGGTACGAGTCGCTGACCGCGCGCGAGCAGGAAGTGATGCAGCAGGTGGTCGCCGGGCTCCTGAATAAGCAAGTGGCGGGCGAACTGAACATAACCGAGTTTACGGTCAAGGTCCATCGCGGGCAGGTGATGCGTAAAATGCGGGCCGATTCGTTGGCGGACCTGGTGAGAATGGCCGAGAAGCTGGGGATTCGATCTCCCAAGGAACCTGGCGGCAGCGAGGGTTCAAGGCTTTAGATCTAACACCATTGCGGTCCAGGCAGTGAAATAGTGTCGGCATCGTTCCCTGGTGTCATCGGGCCCCTTGGTGTCCTTCTCGAGCCCAAACGCCCACTTCTATACCGCATATCCCCTTGCTCTTCCGTGCACAGATCATCCTCCAGAAAAGTCCACCTGCACCATCGCCCGTCAAAATTCGCCTCCCCCACTGTCTGAACCGCATCTAATACCAAGGTGTAATTGATTTCCCTCCCGACTGGTGTTACACAATGCATCGAGGCCTCATGACGCCGGTGATTGCAGCGGTCGAGATGACATTTCGGTGCGCGAATCGCTGGAGAGCTTAATCAGGTCCGCCGGTTTGGCGGTGGCAGTGTTCGCTTTAGTGGAGGAGTTCTTGAACTCAGCCCATCGTAGCAAGGTTGACTGTCTCATATTAGAACACGTGCCTGCCGGGGATGAATGGGTTCGAACTCCACCGTGAGTTGTTGGCTGGAAGTTGTCGAGTGCCCGTTGTCTTCATGACAGCGAGGGGGGGGCCACTAGAGACACTTTTAAGATGCCGTTCTCTGCTGTGCTTACAGACTAACCCTAGAAGATCGATAGCAGTCAGATAATCTCGTAAGGAGGCCGTATGTATCCAGCATTTCGCAATGATTTTCTAATGAAGATGGTATGTAGAGGCGTTGTGGTGTCGTTATGTTTGTTGTTGCCGGCGACACTGGCGATCGGGCAGATTACCTCGGGCACGATTGTAGGGAGTGTGAAGGATCCAAGCGGCGCAATGGTGGCCCTGGCGCCAGTGACTGCGACCGACGCGGAGAAGGGTGTCTCGCGCACGGTAAATACGAGCGAAACCGGTGAATTCGTGTTCGCGAACATGCCGCCAGGCAAGTACACCGTCGCGGTGGAGTTGGAAGGCTTCAAGAAGCTGGAGAAGGCTGACATTATTTTGAATGTGGCGGACCGGGTGAGCGCGGGAGAACTGGTGCTGGAGATGGGTGACACCTCTCAAAGCGTCACGGTCACGGCAGACGTCGGCGAGTTGCAGATACAATCGAGTTCAGGCGAACGCTCCGACTTGATCAGCAACAAACAGCTTCAGGATGTGGCCATGAATGGCCGGAACGTCCTGGATTACATGAAATTGATTCCCGGCGTCACCAGCAGCTTCGATGGACATGCTTCGGGCACGGGTGGTCTGGATGCCATGAACATCAACGGCACACGGGCGAACCAGCACGAGTTCACTGTGGACGGGGCTTCCAACGTGGATACCGGCAACAATGGAGGCACTCACATTACCATCAACCCGGATGCGATCGAGGAAGTGAAGATTCTCACCTCGAACTACCAAGCCGAGTTCGGCAAGGCCGCCGGCGGCCAGATTGCCATTGTCACGAAGGCCGGGACAAACCAGTGGCACGGCAATGCCCGTTTTTTCCACCGCAACGAAAGTCTGAACGCCAACGAATACTTTAACAAGAAGAATCAGTTGGCATCGTCCACCCCTCACAACGATCCGCAGTTGTATCGCTACAATTACATCGGCTACCAGGTCGGCGGCCCAATTATGAAGGACAAACTGTTCGTTTTCTGGAACCAGGAATTCTACCGGCAGCTGGTCCCGATTGGCGGAACGTCACAGTTTTATACGCCAACTGCGTTGGAGCGGCAGGGGGACTTTTCGCAGTCCACCGATGGAAACGGTAATCCCGTTGTGATTTCCGGGCCCGCGATTACCAACAACAAGATCGATCCCAGCAAGCTCTCCACGGCGCAGCAGGCCGTATTCACCAACATGCAGAAGCTTCTTAACCTCTATCCGCTTCCCAACGTAAGCGGGTTCGGCGTGAACGGACAGTACTACAATTTCAACCAGACGTATTCAGGGACGGATCCGCGGCGCGAAGATATCGTTCGCGTGGATTATCAGATCAACGCCAAATACCGGATCTATGGGCGCTATATTCACAATAGCGACGAAAATACCTCTCCGTTCACGCCTTTCCCGGGACCGTTCGGGATTTTTGCGTGTTCGTCCTCTATCAACTTCCCGGGTGGGTGTACGCAGAAACATCCCAGTTGGAACTTGTCACTGAACTTGGTGATGTCTTTCAAGTCTAACGTGCTGAACGAGTTCTCAGTGGGCCCGAGCCACACTCTCTCAAAAGCGGATGGGACCAATGGAAATATCTCGCTCGCTAAGAACAATATCGCTCTCCCCCTGCTCTATCCCTCGGATACTATTCCGGACGTAAGCTTCAACGGGCTCAGCAATGTGAGTTTCGGCGGAAGTTACCTGGGAGCAACTCCCTGGACGCAGGCCAACACGACTATCAACGTCAATGACAACTTGACCTGGATACGGCAGAACCACACGCTGAAGTTCGGCATGTTCTACCAGCGCAGCCGGAAAGACCAGATTGCATGGGGGAACATCAATGGGCAATTGAGCTTTGGTTTGGCGCCTACCGGTGGCGGCGCCTGCCCCAGTGGCATGCCCAACTGCGTTCTGGGTGATCCAATCGCCAGTGCACTGCTGGGGGATTTTGACAGCCTCAGCCAGTCCACTGCTCGTCCTACGGGCTACTTCCGTTATAACCAATTGGAGTTTTATGCTCAGGACACATGGAAACTGAGCTCGCGCCTGACGCTGGATTATGGCATGAGGTTTGCCTGGATTCCGCCGCAGTTCGATGACAGGGACCAAATTTCACTCTTTGATCCTCATGCCTACGACCCGGCCAAAGCTGTGAAGATTGACAGCAACGGAAATATCGTCCCCAACAGCGGTGATCCGCTAAACGGAATGAGATTTGCCAGCGACGGCACACTCCCCAAGGGCGGCTGGGATAGCAAAGGGGTCATGCTCCAGCCGCGGATCGGAATTGCCTATGATCCGTTCGGTGACCACAAGACGGTCGTCCGCGGCGGTTTTGGCATGATGCATGACCGCACACAAGGCAACCTGATCTTCAACCCGGTGTTTAACAATCCTCTGTTCGTTAAGACGGCCTCGCTGGGCTCGGGCAATATCGCCAATCTCTCAAACCCCGACTTTGGCAGCGGTGTACTCGGGAATATCGTCGGTGCATCCAAGGATGGCATGGTACCTACCGTCTACAGTTACAGCCTGGGGATCCAGCGCCAAATCACTACAAGTGCAACGCTGGATGTGGCCTATGTGGGGAACGTATCCCGCCATCTGGTCACCTCGCGAGATATCAATACGATTCCGTATGGCTATGCCTTCACCCGAGCCGCCCAGGACCCCAATAACTTCCCCGGCGGCGTTGTTCCCGAGGTGGAACCGAATCTTCCTGCGGAGTATGCAGCAGCGGGATACAACTTTAGCGGAATCTATGCTTATGGAAGGCCCGCGTATTCAAATGCCCCACTCGTCCCTTACAGGGGATACGGACAAATCGCGTACATGCAATTCGACGGCACTTCCAGCTATAACGCTCTGCAAGTGTCGTTTCAGCAGCGCTACAGCAAGGGCCTGACCTTTGGCGTGGTTTATACCTACTCGAAGTCGCTTACAACTGCGAACGGTGATCAGGACATGCAGGATCCCTTTAATGCACGCGGACTCAGCTACCGCTCGGCCGGGTGGGACCGGAAGCATGTGTTTGCTGCCAATTATGTCTACGACCTTCCGAATGTCTCGAAGCATTTGGGGGGAGCGAAGTGGGTCTCTTACCTTACCGACCACTACCAGTTGAGTGGCGTAACACAGTTCATGACAGGGACGCCGATTGACTTGAACAACGGATGGTCGTGGGAGTCCGGCACGGTGGATGGATCGAACATGTGGGGTGCCATTCCCTATTACTACACTCTCGACCAGAACAAGAATCCTGTCTACCCCTTGATCGGAACTCGAATTCTCGGGTCCCGTGACCTTTTCCGCACCGGTGGAATGCAGAACTGGGATATCTCGCTGTTCAAGAACATCCACCTGGGTTCAAGCGAACGCTACTCAATCCAACTCCGCCTGGAAACGTTCAACACCTTCAACCATCCCAACTTCAACAACAAGAACTACAGCTACAATGTGAATGGTCCGTGGCAATGGCAACCGGGGACGCCATTTTCCATCTCGCAATCGGCTAACTGGGGCACTTATGCGGATACGTACTCGGGCGGCGGCGGCCCACGCGTAGTGCAATTGGGAGCAAAGTTTTACTTCTGAGCTGAGGCCCGGACAGCATTGTTACATCGAACTCCTGTGTGGCTGGGGATCTCCGGCCACCCATTGGGTGGCCGCTGGAGATTGGACATTTTTCGAGAAGTCCGGCGGCAGGATGCCGCCGGTTCCTCTCAGAGCCCGGTACGGGCGAAAGAAACTAGCCCAGGGCCAGCGAGGGGCAGGAGCTCGGGACCGCCGTCCCCGCTGCGGCCGCCCTGGGTGGGCGTTCCCGCCGATTTACACCCTCTCCCCCAACACCTTCTTGGTGTTGGGGGAGAGGGAAGGGGTGAGGGGGTCGAAGCCGTTGACCAGCCAACC
>DATKMG010000695.1:0-46817 GCA_035541995.1 Terriglobia bacterium | reverse complement strand
AGGCGATACGGGCTTCGCAGTCCGGAATCTGATTGAGTGGAGGTTCCCGGGAGAATGGAAGCCGGGCGGGCAGGAGCATTTGATTCTTGACTTCTCTCCCTTTGATCGCTGGGTTAGCCTGTGCCTTCGCGCCGGGATTTCCGACCACATCGAGTGCTGGTCGCCGCTGGTCCAGCCTGGCTCTGACCATTCCTTCATTATCTACACCGACACTCAGAATGGGCAGCGCCGTAAACTTCGTCTGCCGGCGGGTTCGGACGAATACAAGGCGGTGTGGGGCGAATTTGCAAAGGCTTTTCAGGAACACCTGCGTGAGAGAGGATGGTTGGGCAAAACCTACCTGGCGTTCGATGAAATCGCGACGGCAGTGCTCGATGGTGTCGTTCCTTTTTTCCACCAGGTTGCGCCTGACCTAAAATTGATGGTCAGCGGCGGCGATGAAAAGGGTCGTTACTCTGCTGAGTCGCGCGAGCTTGCCTTCCATTATGGTTATTACAGCCCCGGCTCAGGAATTGAATTGCCCGATATCCCCGCCCGCCGAAAGGCCGGCAAACGGACGCTCATGTATACCGCTGTAACTCCAATCTATCCCAATACCTTTATATTCTCCCAACCGCTGGAATCGCGCTACCTCGGCTGGATTATTTGGAAATGGGATTTCGACGGCTACATTCGCTGGGCGTGGGACTTCTGGTGGCCGGAGAATTTTTGGGACCAACCTCTTTACAAGTGGCATTCAGGCGACATGTGGTTCGTGTATCCGGGTGGCGAGGGACCCGTAGACAGCATCCAGTGGGAAATGCTGCGCAAGGGGATCGAGGACTATGAATGCCTCTGGCTGGCACGGCAAGGCCTTGAGACGGCACGGGGCCGAGCGGAGTCTAGTGGCCTTGTCAACCGAGGTCAGAAAGAACTGGGGCGCGCCGTGGATCTGGCTACCCAGCAATTTGACCGCACCAAGATCCCTCATGATCCGATACCGGCGCGAATGGATGAAGCCCGTCAAATCGTCAATACTTTGCTCAAGGAGCTGGCCCTTGGGGGTCTGTTACCAAGATGAAAAAATTGCGGATACTAATCGGAATGAATGACCCTCTCTGGACCGGTTCGATGTTCGGCCGCAATGGCCTGATTCTCACTCTGTGGTTGTGTTGCGTCGGTACTATTCTCGTCAATCCAGCCTTAGGCATGAAGATTTGGGTTGTCGGAGATTCCACGCGCATCGACCCTACGAGAAACGCGGCCTTCGAAGACAATCCGCTGTTGTTTCCGGACTGCCTGACTGGCGACTATCAGGAATCCAACTTGATCTGGGATGGAAGACAAAAGCGCATCAATCTGAGAGGGGCGCGCAATGAGACGATTGCGTTCCAGATTATTGTTGAGCGGAATGGCACAGAGAAACTCTCTAATGTCAAGGTCGAGTTGGGAGATCTCTCAGGACCGAGCGGGAAGAAAATACCAGCCCAAAATATAGACATATACAAGGAATGGTACGTTCATGTGACAAAGTCCTCCCGACAGACCTATACGCTGGGGACCGGCTACTATCCGGATGCCCTTCTGCCCTGTCTCCGATGGAAGGGCAACCTGTATCCGCACAGCTATGTGATGCCCTTCGATGTCCCGGACCCAATGACCGACATCGGCGACGACCAGAAAAACCAGGCGCTCTGGGTCGATGTCTATGTGCCCCGTGCGCGGCAGGAGGCACCTCCTGGGGCCTACACAACTGCGGTGACGGTGATTTCCGATAGCGGGAGGGTCGATCTGAACCTTCAGCTTCAACTTTGGGACTTCGCTTTACCCGAGGAAAGCCACATCAAGGGTAACATCCATACAGACACAGAGATCAACACATTCTCCGAAGAGATGGAACTCCGCTACTATCAACTTATGCGCAAACACCGGCTGGCCATGGGAGTATTAGGTTACGCCCCGGGCTTAAAGGTCCAGGGAACGGATGTGCGGATCGACTGGACGAAATATGATGACCGCCTCTCGAAATACCTCGACGGCAGTGCATTCACGGAAAAGCACGGATATAGGGGCCCTGGTTATGGCATCCCCATCGAACTACTGGTGCTCCCGTTCGACGCGTTCCCCGTCAACCTCTACAAAATGTCCATCGGGATTCGGATTGGGAAAGAGTTCAAATTTTACAGCCCCTGGCCGGTGCCTTTACCCAAAGGAGGACGGACTCCGGCATATGACGAGATCTGGAAGAACACCTTCCGACAATTTGAGGCTCACTTCGACGAACATCCGCAGTGGAACAAGACTCGCCTTATAGTTTATCTGCTGAGCTTGGACGAAGCGTACGACGACGTGGCGCGGGAACGGATGTTCTACTACGGCCAGCTCCTGAAAGACTCCGGAGCCCGGCGGTTGGAGTATCGCGTGGACGGCTGGTATCCGCGCGAGACCATGAGTCGTCTTGCCAAGATTCTAAAAATCGCCATTCTCGGGTTAGGCGGGTGGGATCCCCAACTGGTGGAAGAGATCCGAAAGCAGGGAGTCGATCCCTGGTTCTACGATGCAGCCGGCATCCTGGACGGAGACGGCCTCCAGGGTAGGGCGTTGAGCTGGGTTGCCTGGAAATATCGAGCAGGCTCCTGGACACTCTGGGAACTCGATTTTAACTCCCTCCGGGCGTACCTGTATCCTGAGACATATCCAGATCTCAATGGTCACGGAATGCTGGTGTATCGCGGTGAGACGATGGGGCTCGACGAGCCAGTCGCGAGCATGCGGTTGAAAATGATGCGGCGTGGTACCCAGGATTACGAGTATTTCTGGCTCCTCTCCCAAAAGAGCAATGGTCGTCAGCAAGCCGACGAGGCCGTCGACTCAATAGTGAATGACTTCGTGCGGGTCGGCGCAGATCGGGCGTCGCTGGGTTCGCCAGGTCATTGGAAGCATAATTCGGAGGATTGGGAGCGTGCGCGGATTCGTCTCGGAGATCTTATAGAGGAATCACCGAAGTAGTGGTTCCCCGCGTTTTCTCTCGAGAATTTGGCAGGCTGGCGCCCTGTTTTATCTTTTGGCTGGAGACGAGCGAAGCGTGGAATCCCAGACTCCCATGTCCCCGCAGGGGACGAACACAAATAGCCCTGGGTCGTGCGGCCCCTGGGTGACAGAAGTCACACGCCGCACCACCCGGGGTGGGAAGCAACCAGCAGGAACCGACCCTGAAGGGTTCGAACAAAATCGAGACGGGGAAAGGGCTTCCTGCAACAGTTCAACCCTTTCATTTCAGGGTTGAGATTGCTTTCTGCTTGCCCTCCCGTGGGTACCGCTGTGCTCAACCCGCGGCTATTCAAATGAATCCCCTCCGAGGATTGGAACATTGCAGAATTCCAAACAGCGGGGCAGAACTTCAAATAGGTCATGTGGTGTCCTTTCCTGGAGTTGTTTGTCCAGGGCGCACTTTCTATGAGGTGATTCGAATGTACAAAGTCGCTTGGTTGTTTCTTCTTCCCTTGAACCTAAGCGCAGCAGAGATCACTGCAACAGCATCTCAGCCAGTCTCTGTACAGAGGTCCCAGGCAACAAAAGTCAACAATACGGCTATATCGAAAGGCACGATCCTACTGAATGGGCAGCCATTTCCTATGGTTTTGGATGCTGGGACCGATTGTTTTACCCCTCAAGATTATGATCTGGTCATGAGCAGCAAGGACGCATTTGGCGCTAATACCTGGTGGCTTCAGTACGCCATGCGCAATATGAAGTCGGAATCAAAGGGAGATTTCTCGGGCCTGGTGCGAGCGCTGGATTTCTTTGAGAAGACCGGGATGTGGGTCAATCTCTATCTGCGGGCGGAATATCGAGACCTCCCGGAGTGGTTTTATCAAAACAACCACGACTATCAGATGTTGGATCCTGCCGGCAAGCCGGTAGGCCGACAGATTTGTCTGCAGCATGAGGGGTTTCGCCGTTTAGTCGATCAGTATCTCCGCCAAGCAGTGCGGGTGGCTCGGACCAAGTCAAGCTTGCTTATGTATTCCATCTATGACGAGTTTTGTATCCGAGGGTGGGGGTGCTTCTGTCCTCGTTGCATCGGCAATTATCGCATCTATCTCCAATCAAAGTACCACAGTCTTCAGAAGCTCAACGAATCCTGGAACTCGAATTATGCTTCCTGGGAACAGATCGACGCACCGCGCACTCAGTCGTTTGACCCAAACTACAATGATTGGCAACACTATCGTCTAAAGGTCCTTGAGGAATTTGGCCTGCTTTACTATCGGGCGGTTAAGGAAGAGGACCCTGATCACCTGGTCTGGATCGACATTAATATGGACCTTTACGGCTATACCTGGCAGCGGCTCTGTGTTTGGTGGAAGTTGACAGGCATCTTTGACGCCTTTAATTTGGGGCCTGACTCGGTGGCCGACGCCGGCGCTGTCAGGACTGCCATGAACCGCGCTATTCGGGACAACTATGCTAAAGCAGCGACCTGGCACCTGGGAATATCGAACAAGGAATTCATCGATCGATCAGAACTGTATTCGCTTCTCTTTGAATCCAACCACGGAGGTTTGGTGTGGTGGTACTCTTTCTGGGATACCCTCCGATCCGATCAAGCCTGGGGAGTCGGTAACGACGTACTTACGCCAGTCCAAACCAATTGGTTTGCAGCTCGTGAATTGAACCACCTGGTGCAGTATCTGGATGATCTCTACACCAATAGCAAACCGATTCGGGGAGAGGTAGGTATTTTTGTCAATGGTTTGACGGACATGATGCGAAGCCTCACGGCTCGGCAGGTTCTACAGAACGAAGACCCGCTGAATATGGGTGGGCTGTGTCAAATGCTGAGAGACTTGAATATTCCATACGAAGCCATCGGCGAGGATCAGCTCAATCAACTGGGCTCGTTCAAAGCGATTCTGCTCGGTCAATTTTCGATGTGTGGCGACGAAAGCACAATCGAGGCATTCCGGCAATACGTACGCAATGGGGGGATGCTAATAGTCACCAATTATGCCTTCAGTGCCGATGTCAATGGCCGTGAACTTTCCAATCCTGCATTCGGAATGGACGAAGTATGGGGAAGTTCGGGTCAGATTAACGATCAGACCGCAGATGGTCGAATCATGCCCTCCTCCGCACCGGATAATCTACTTACAACGAAGATTTCGGGGTTGCGATTCCCGACCTTGGGAGGAGTGGCACGGCGAACCATGGGAAAAGCCCAAATCGTCGGCCGGCTCCAAGATGGCACCCCAGCCATTACTTTGAACCTCTATGGAAATGGTTTGGTCCTTTTCATTGGCACCAATGCAGGTGAAGCATACAATGCCGGGCATTTTCTGGAGATGGGAAGCTTCCCGCCCGGAGGGGGAATTCGCCTTGATATCCAGACTTACAACCGGCTGGTTCGGCAATTGGAAGGATGGCAGAACTACGCAATCCTATTGAGGGAGGCTTTGGGCTTAGTGGGAGTCCATAGCCCATTGAAGCTGATTGCGGCGAATCAGACCGATCTGCTGGGCAAGGCTCGGGTTAGCCTGCAAGAAGAGCGAAGCCCGGCCAATGATCCAGGTTACCATCTGCTAGTAGTTACCCTTGAGCCAATCCATAACCCGATTGCTATGGTCCAAAAAAATCAGAATGACTTCTTGGGACCTGAAAAGCGCGTCCTGAAACATCTATGGGTGTCAGCCAATATCCCTCACCCGGAAGGAGTAAAAGCAGTCTACCGCATCCCGCCTATCGGATATGAAATGGGCAAGATCCAGGCTCTGCCAGAGAAAATTCCGTTTGAAGTCGATCATGGAGAGATCAGGATGACAATTCCGGAGATCTCTGAGGTTGCGTGCCTGCTGGTGGCGCGCGATGCCCGGCCCTTGGTCGGAGTGAAGTCGGAGAGTATTAGTGCCGAGGAAGGCCGCCCAACTCGCGTGCTCGTGACTGTCGACAATGCAACAAATGAGCCGCTCTCCGGAGAGATCATCTTCCCATCGGGATTTGTCGCAGTGCCTGTCGGAGAGAAACCGCCGCGCTTTCAGGGGTTGGAGCCGGGTGGAAGTTACCAGCGAGAGTTCGATGTTACTTCTCCTTCTCCCGTTGAAAGAAACAGGACCTTTCGGGCAATTTTGAATTACCTTCGCAACGATGGGCGGACCGGGGTATCCAAGTCTTATCCCGTGACCAGCAGGACGGACGAGAGAATCGCTTGGGGTTGGGTGAGGCGAGTGGAAACCGGAATGGCCGAAGCAGCCCAACCACCAACCCCATATGGAGACCTCTACGAGCAGGCACTGCAGCTACGGGAACGGGTTTACGCGGCTTATAACAACGGAGCCTATGCCGATACCATTCGACTGGCCCGGGAGCACGTCCGCCTGTGTGCCCGAATCAAAGAACAAAGGAGACAGCAACTGCCAATCCCTGAAGAATAGACTGATTACTCTAGTGATTTTTCTCTGCGTCTTCGCGTCTCTGCGTTTGCTTTTTGACCGCCTCACAGGCAGCATAAGATCTTTACACCCTGTAAGCGAGAAACAGGTTGGCCGCATCCTTGTGAAATTCGAATCCTGCGGGAACTCACCTCTCTATGATAGATTGAGTCTATGCTTCGCCTGTTTGTCGTCCTGCTTTGCGCCGGCCTGAGCCAGGCATATCCCCAAGAAAGATCCCTTAAAGCTGAGGACTTCTTCTTTGGGGCGCGACAGCACTTCGAAAACCAAGAATGGGATAAGGCCCGGATCGCGGCTTCCAAGGCCCTGGAACTCAACCCCGGGCTGGTAGATGCTGAGGTGATGTTGGGGCTGATCGATACGGTTCAAGCCCAGTTCAGCAGCGCCGAACAGCACTTTCTGCGCGCGGTTTCGCTTCAACCTCAAAACGATCAGGCCCTGGGTTACCTGGCTTCCACCTACCTCCAAGAGAAACGCTACCGAGAGGCGGCTAGCACCTTCCAAAGAGTACTGCGCTTGAACCCCCACAGTCAGGCGGCGAACTACAATCTCGGCCTGATAGCCCTCGTACGACAAGAACCTGCTGAGGCGTTGACTTATTTCGAACGGGTCGAGCGGATAAATTCTGGAGATGTGCCGGCACTGACTGGAATGCTCGAATGCCAGCTCATCCTCAAGCATCCGGCCGAAAGCCAACAGTTGACACTGAAGCTCCGAGGCCTGTTACAGCCCCAAGATCCAAGATTATTCCAGATTGCGACAATGCTGGCGCTCCACCAGCAGTATGAAACAGCTATTGCCATTCTCGAACAGGTCCGACAAGTATATCCCCAATCCTATGATGTGAATTACAACCTCGCCCTGGCTTATCTTCGATCGGATAAATACTCACAAGCGGTTCAGACCTTAGAGCCACTGCTGGGCCAAGCCAAGGCTGCTGAGGCGTACAACCTTCTGGCACAGGCAAGGGAGAAATTGCAACTTCGGGATCAGGCAATTCTCGCTTATCAGAAGGCCGCTGAACTAGAACCGGGAAATGAGGATTACTGCTACGATCATGCCTATGCATTGCTGCAGTATGTTTCTTACGACGCGGCCATGACTGCTTTTTCGGCAGGCGCTCGCGACTTTCCAAAGTCATGGAGAATGCGCGTGGGATTGGGTTCCGCTTATTTCCTAGCCGGGGAGTATGCACAGGCGATCCAGGTCCTGCTGGAGGCCGCCAAACTTGAACCCACTGCGAAGGTAACCTATTACTTGTTGGGGAAGGCTTACGAATCGGCAGTGGAGTGGCAAACCGCCATCCGCGAAGCTTTCAAAGCGTATCTGATGAACAAACCCCAGGACCCGTGGGCCTACTACCACTACGGCAACATGCTCTATCTTGAGGCCCAGGCGGAATCGACGCGGGACTACCAAGGCGCAAAGGCCTATTTGAAAACGGCATTGTCTTTGAATCCCGATTTTGCGGAAGCCTACCTTCAGATGGGGATTATTGAACAGACAGAAGGTCGGTTGACAGAGAGTGTCCAGTCCTTCGAGAAGGCGATTCGGGCCAATCCCAACTTACCTGCTCCCCACTACCGCCTGGGCCTGGTTTATCAGCGACTGGGAAACAAGGAAAAATCCAAGTCCGAATTTGATTTGTTTGAGAAGCTGAAATCGGAGAGTAGTGGTGCTCAAGAAAAGCAAACTGTAGTCCAATCGCTGGGCGAACAGAAGAAGTAGGTAGGGCTCCTCCACACCTCCTCTGAGAATCCCGCCAATGGAATGACGGGCACCCAGTCCGGGGTACCCCCTAGTGTACTAGCTATGCGTTCTAATCACCGGTAGTATCGTCCGCCGTTGGCGGACTCTGGAGTCTGGTGGAGGGTCCCGTGAGCGACTGCTTTCACCCGTCGCGACCTCGGACCCGACGGGGCGGGGCCCTCCATCATTTTCATCGACCGTGTTGACTTGAAAAGGTCTTGGGCTACTCTCAAGGTGAACCTACACCTTCAATCCGTTAAGGTAGGGAACACTCGCCTTCATCAAGTCCTTGTCCATTTCGACAAAGTAGTTTCTTACACCACCTGCCTTCGCCGCGACGAAAAGCTTCTTCCAATCGATAACACCTTGGCCTACGGGGACCATTTTCTTCTCTTTTGATGACCAGTCTGCGACGTGCAGAGAACAAAAGCGACCTGGATATTTCGAAAGATAAGTCACGGGGTCATAGCCGATACTGACTACGGCGCATTGAAACTGCATCTTGATTAGCTTCGCATCAAACTGCTTCATCAATTCGTCGTAAATCAGTACGCCATTGAGTTCTTTGAATTCCATGTCGTGATTGTGATAGCCAAGCTGGATTCCCGCCTGTTTCGTCTTCTCTCCTGCCTTGTTCAAATCGTTGGCAGCTCGCTTCCAGTCATCGAGTGTGGCATCCCGCTTGAGGCCGAAGCTCGAAAGAATCATGTACTTCAGCCCAAGTTCCTTCGCATAATTGACCCTGTCCTCCAGACTGGTCTTGAGTTCCTCAGGGGTGTAATGGCAGCTTTCGCAGTGCAAGCCGACGGTCTTTAGAGTTTGGCGAACTTCGGGAGCTTTCATTTTTGCCAGAGGGCTGAAATCATCGTAACCGGAAAAAGAGCACAGTTCGATTGCCCGGTAGCCTGCCGCAGCCATTTCCTGGAGCGTACCTTTAAAATCTTTCACAGACTTTTCTCTGACCGGGTAAATTTGAAACCCGATGGGAATACCAAGCGGATCGGCACCAAGCGACGAAGTTCCCGCGGACAAACACCCGGCAACTGCGACGCCCATTGCGCTTCTTTCGAGAAACTCTCTTCTTGAAATCTTCTGCATTGACGTTCTCCTTTACAGTTTCCATCCTTGTCGGTATTCGCGATACAGGAATTGGTTCGCTTCGGCCAAATTGGTAAATTTCATATCTTGAGCGTCCCACTCCAATGGCGGAGTGGTCTGGCCTTCACGGAAGTTTCTTCTACTAAATCGTATTACAGCGCCCGCCAGGGAAATGGTTTCCGAGCACGCTGCTGCGTTTAGGAAATTGCCTGGGGAAGGTTTCCCACCTTTAAAGGCAATTATCCAATCATTGTCTCTGGGTCCGCCACGTCTGCGCTCTTGCTGCGAAATCGCCTTTCCCCCCTGATATTCACTCATCCTCTTCTCGGGTATGAGCCGACCGTCGAGAATTGTTCCCTTATCACCGACAAACATTGTGCCAGTCGCAGGCATGGCCTTCTTGTCGATTTCCAGTTCTTCAGGAGTAAATGGCCTCATTCCCCCGTCATACCAATATAAGCTCAAGGGAGGTCTGTTTCCTTGTGCCGGAAACTTAAAGCGAACTCTGCAGGCATTCGGGAAAGAAAAGTCATTCATCTTAACGGCGCTTATTTGATCTACTATTTCAACGTAAGAACTAGGAGTTGCCTCGATGCTGCTTGGGACTGGCAAGTCCAGCGCCATAAAGATCGGCCACAGACTGTAATTACCCATGTCTGCTATAGACCCACCTCCAAAGTCGTACCAGCCGCGAAATACGGCATGTGTGTAATTAGGGTGGTAGGGACGATCGAGTTCAGGCCCCAGCCACAGATTCCAATCAAAGCTGGCAGGAACCGGCGGCCGGTCCGTGGGAAGGCTTTGAAATTGAGGCCAAAAGGGTCTGTCTGTCCAGTTATGTACTTCCCGAAGCGTGCCAATGGCGCCATCCTTGATCATATCCCTCACGCTGTCAATCGAGTGTCCCCATGCAGATAAGTGTGTGGCAACTCCGGTCTTACGAGCGGTTTCAACCACCAACCTGACTTCAGATACCCTATTCGCCAGTGGTTTATGCATGACGACATGTTTCCCCTTCTTCATGGCCGCAATGGAAATCGTCGCATGCAGATGGTCCGGGGTCATTATCTTGACTGCGTCCAAATCCTTTTCTTTTTCCAATAATTCCCGGAAATCAGCGTAAGTGGAGCATCCCTTATACTTTTCTGAGGATCTCTTTTTGGCGTAGTACGTTTCTACAACCTCTTTCCCAACCTCTCTACCTGCCCGGATCCCTTTAACTCCCTCACCCCACGTGGGATTCTCTAAGAGTTCCCTGACGCTGTCTCGAATGTCATTCGGGGACCAGTCCACGTAATTGGTATTGTCTTTTTCGGGATCGCAGACAGCAACTATTTGGACTTCAGGATTTGCGACTACTCGCATCATTTCCCTTAATCCCTGGGTGCCACAACCGATGTAAGCCAAGGCGATCTTATCGCTCGGAGCGACGTATCCGGGCCCTCCCAAAACATGCCTGGGCACAATTGAAACGGCCAGCGTCGTAGCTGCTGAGCCCAGGAACTCACGGCGGTTAAAACATTTCTTGGGTATCATTGCTTGCCTCCTTTTTTGTGAAAAGCCGGCTTTCAATGTGGGAGCCGACCTCGGGCAGCGACTCCGGCGGTCGTTCATCCCAGCAGCAAATCGCCGCACGG
This sequence comes from Terriglobia bacterium, assembly GCA_035541995.1. Classification (GTDB taxonomy): domain Bacteria; phylum Acidobacteriota; class Terriglobia; order Versatilivoradales; family Versatilivoraceae; genus DATKMG01. Next base: position 35,905 of record DATKMG010000695.1, on the reverse strand, counting down.
AGTGCGGCTCCCACATTCATCGATAAGACTGCAACTCTTCCATCCGCAGTAGTGAACTTGAAAGGGTCATGGGCCATCTTTGCGAGTGTTTGCCAACAATGTGGAGAAGGACGTGAACCTTGTTCGGGAGGTTACCGAACCTACCAAGAAGCAACTGCTGCAAAACCTACGGGCGAGTTTGACCGAAGTCATCCACTTTTGCAAATACCAAACGGGAACATTGCTGGATCTTCCACGTTAAGCACTGGGTTCCTGACAGAGTCCCCAATTATGACTTGTCACGACCCACTAACTCTTTACTCGACTAAGATGAGTGCCAGGCGATGCCACAAACCGGATTGAAAGTGTTGGAAAGGAGACGAACGGGAGAGGGAAAAGCAGTGAACCAGGCCTTCATTCATATCTGAGTGCTTCAACCGGATTCAGGCGGGCAGCTTTCAGAGCCGGCCAGAGTCCGGACAACAAGCCGATTATGGAGAGAGTGCCAAAAGAAACGATGAAAGAATGGCTATCGACTAAAAGGTATATATCCCCCTGACGACTTTTGTCTTCGAATACTTCGCTCAAGAAGGGAATGGCCCCGACAACATAGGCAATTCCGCCTGCCACAAAATAGCCGACAATTCCGCCAATGATGGTCATGGCCAACGCCTCACCCAAAAATTGAAGCTTGATGTGCCATCGATGAGCCCCCAGGGCCTTCAACAAGCCGATCTCTCGAGTCCGTTCCTGGACACAAAACAGCATGATGTTCATAATGCCGACACCGGCCACGGCAAGAGTGAAGAACCCGACAATAATCATGAGAACCTTGACCGCGGTGTTGAGACCGTTGATGATCCCAAAAACCATGCTGAAACGTTGTGGAAACAGGGCCTTCTCGTCCTTGGGGTTGAATTTATGAATTTCACCCATGACAGTCATCACTTGTCGGACCGCCTTTTCCTCCATGGGACCACTGACGGGCTGAAACACTAAGACACTGTTGTATCGGATGTCCCTCATGGTCCCCATAACGTTGATGGGAATCATGCCGCACATATCATCCTGGGTGAAATAGTTGGAGATGGCAATTTTCTTCTTCAAGATTCCGATGACCGCAAACCGAACCCCTGCGATGGAGACGTCTTCTCCCAGTGCGGGGGAGCGGCTGAAGAGTTTTTGTTTGAGATCATAGCCGAGGACGACCACTCGGCGCATATTAGCCAGATCATCCGCGTTCAGGAAACGGCCTTCGCTGATGAACATGCCTCGGATCACTCCATATTCCTGATTGACAGCGCGCACCCCGGCACTGGCCATCCGATCTCCCCATCGAAACTGCATATAATCGAAGTTTTCGGGACTGACTCGTTTCACCAAAGTGGCTCGCTGGCGGATAGCCTCCACGTCGCCGGGGGTCGTTTGCACTGGTCGCCCGGCCTTGGCCCCCCCGGCCTGCATGGAGGTTTGCCCGTTCCAGAGCACGACCACGTTGTCGCCAAAATAACTTAACCCCAGCATCATGGCCCGACTAAATCCATCCCCATAAGCCACCAACAGAATAAACGAGGCAATCCCCCATGTAATACCCAGGATGGTCATCACGGATCGCTTCCTATACGCGACGAGATTCAAGAATGCTCTTTTGGAGACTTCCCAAATCATCACTCGTACCTCAAGGCCTCAATAGGATTGATCAGAGATGCCATAAAAGCCGGGTAAATCCCCGACAGAACCCCCACCAATATCAGGAACCCGAAAGCCATCAGCCCAATTTCAGGCGTTACGATCAATCCCGCAAAAAAGTCGATCTTGGGTAGAAGGTTAAACAAGGCGCAGATCCCCCAGCCTACACCGATCCCCACCAAGCCGGCGCTGAAAGTTAGAGTCATGGCCTCGGCAAAGAATTGCAGCAAAATGTCCCGGCTGGTCGCTCCGATGGATTTGCGAACTCCTATTTCACGTGTTCTTTCCTGGACCGTCAGTAGCATGATGTTCATGATGCCGATGCCTCCCAAAATAAGAGTGACGACGGCAACGGTCCCCAGGAAGACTCTCATAGAGGAAAATAGTTTATGGATAAATTTTGCCCCGGTAATCGTGTTCCAGATGGGTAGAGCGTCTTTATCTAGATAATCGAAATCCTTATACTTCGCCAATATGGCTCGCACCTGCAATTCGGCTGCTTCCCCCAGACTTTCGCTTTTGGGTTGGAGAATCAAATTGCTGATCTGAAACTTCCCCTCCGAAGCATCTGGAATCGGAAAGTCCTTGGCCACCGAGTAAAAGGGGACATAAATCATCTGCGCATCGGGGCCGCTGTAATTGCTGTTTTGATCCTTGTGCACCAGCTCGCCAATGACAAGGTACGGAAATCCGCCAATGCTGATGGTTTGACCGACCGGGTTTGTTTTGTCAAACAGCTGGGTTTTGACTTCATCGCCCAAAATACAGACACGTTGTGCATTAGAATTGTCCCCTTCATGGATAACTCTCCCATCCGGGTGCACTTCAATCGTTCGCATCTGCATGTAATCGGGGAAAATTCCATGAATGCTAAAACTGCCGTTGTTAAGACTTGATCGGACCGGCAAGTAACGTTCAATCTCGGGACTCAACCGCTGAAGGTAAGAGGCTTCACTTTTCAACGTGAAATAATCTTCCAAAGTTAGGCGGATGTTGCGCCCCGCCCGAACCCCTTCGCCACCTTTGCTCGTCATTCCGCCCCAGACAATCATGATATTCTGCCCAAGGCTCGCAGCTTTCCGTTTTTGGGCGACCCACATGCCTTCCCCAATGGCGGTCATGAGGATCAGGCAAATCAACCCCCAAGCAATCCCGAACATGGTCAGGAAGCTGCGAGTCTTGTTGGCCTTCAAGGTCATCCAGGTCTGTCGAATCAAATCCATCTACCAGGCTCCTTAAAACCCTCTCATGAGGATGCGTTCTTGTCGGCCCGCTCTGCCGGGGCCATTCGCGACGGGTAACAGCAGTCACCCACGCGACCCTTCAGTATTCCCTGACTCGTTTGCCTTACTGTAATACCACTTGATCACCCAGTTTCAGACCGTCCAGAACTTCCGCGCGACTCCCGTTCCCCAATCCAATCTTGACAGGGATCTGGCGTCGTCCATTTCTTGCATTGGAATCGGGAACCTCCACGAAGGTGTCTCGCTTTTCATTGTAAATGAGTGAGCTTTCCGGTATCAGGAGGACATTGGTGTGCTCTTCCAAAACAATTTCAGCATTGGCACTCATATTGGCTTTTAACAAGTCAATATCATTGAGAATGGAAACCCGGACTTCAAACCGGGTGACATTGTCTTTTTCGACACCCATGGGGGCAATGCGGAAAACTTTTCCTTCGAAAGTTCTCTTTTTGTAGGCGTCCACAGTTATCCTAACGGGCTGGCCAACCTGTACAACGCCAATGTCGGTCTCATCCACTTTGCCTTTCACGTATACTTCCTGCACATCTCCAAGGGTCATGATGAGGGTGGCATTGGAGCCTAACTGCAGGATTGAGGAAACTGCATCGCCGACTTCCAATTCCCGGCTCAACACAATCCCGCTGATGGGGGCACGAATAGAGGCATACTTTAGATTCTCTTCAGCCCTTTCCAATTGGGCTTGGGCTTGTACGATTTCTGCCTGGGCCTTTTCTATCGTCTTCTTGTTATGCTCGATCTCGGCCTCTCTGACTGTAACTTCTGCCTGCAACGACTTCTTTGTAATTTCAGACGCTTTTAACTTCTGTTCCCAGGAATCGAGTTCTGAGCGTGGAATCAGGCCCTGGCCGAACAATTCCTTGCGACGAGCGAACTCCGTTACTAGAAAATCGTGGTCTTTATATTCAGCCTCGAGTTGAGCCTTGTATAAACTGGCCTTGAAGGTCTTTCCCTGTGACAACAATTCCTGCAATTGACCCTCAGAAGCTCTCAACACGGCCCGGGCTTCCTTCAATTGTGCATCCAAAGCCTCTTTATCCAGCTCGACCAGGAGTTGACCTTCTTTGACCTTGTCACCTACGTTTACATAAAGGTATTTGATGATTCCACTGGCCTTAGACTTTATTTCCACTTTTGACAGAGGCTCAACCTTGCCGGTAGCAACCACGGACTTGGCAATGGATCCTTTTTCTGCTTTCGCCAATTTTTCAACTGGAATGGTTTTATCCACCGAGAAAAGAGCCGCAAAAACCCAGTAACCTCCCAGGAACAAAATCAAACCTACCGTGGAAAGAAAAGTGATCGTAAAAACTCTTTTTTTGGCCAAAAGGCACCTCCATTTCAACATTCTCCCTGTGCTAACTGTACGCAACGGAAGGAAAAAAGTTCCAGCTATCATCGAAATAAGTGCAAGATTCAGGAGTTTGGTTTCACGACATCAAGATAAAATGTATAGAATCTGTCTGAGCCTGCTTCCTGAGCGAACAACGAACACCCTGAATGAAATTACCGGGGACTGACACCGCCCTTCTTTTTGCCACCAGAATCAGCCGGTTGTTTGCATATGGTCTCTTATCCATCGTGCTGGCTTTGTACCTGGCGCAGATTGGTCTGACTGATCAGAGGATCGGGTTATTGCTCAGTTTGACACTGGCAGGCGACGTAGCGATATCGCTGTGGATCACTACGGTTGCTGACCACATTGGCAGAAGGTTCATGTTGATCGTTGGCGCCGCCCTGATGATCCTGGCCAGTGTGACCTTTGCATTTACAGACAACTTCTGGCTTCTAACACTGGCAGCTATAGTCGGAATAATCAGTCCCAGCGGCAACGAGATCGGGCCCTTTCTTTCTATCGAGCAAGCGGCCTTATCGCAGCTTGTCCCAAGTCGGAAACGCACCGGGGTTTTCGCCTGGTACAACCTGGTCGGGTCATTTTCCACAGCCTTGGGAGCTCTGGCGGGCGGAGGCCTGATTCATTCCTTGCAGGTTGCCGAGGTCTCTTTACTTGCGGCTTACCGGGCAATCCTGATCGCCTACTCGGCAATCGGAGTTCTGCTTGTCCTGTTGTTTGCTTGTCTTTCGCCAGCCATTGAAACTGTGCGAATCCTACAGGGAGCTTCCGGTAAGCGCTTATTAGGGTTACATCAATCCCGCAAAGTGGTGATTCACCTAAGCAGACTGTTTGCACTGGATGCTTTCGCAGGGGGGTTCATAGTGCAAAGCATCATGGCTTATTGGTTTCATGTCAAGTTTGGCCTGGCCCCGGCCACACTCGGCAGTATCTTCTTCGGTGCAAACCTCCTGGCCGGTATTTCATCGCTTTTATCAGTTCGTCTCGCCGCGAGAATTGGCCTGATCAACACAATGGTCTTTACGCATATCCCTTCTAACATCCTGCTAATCCTTGTGCCGTTGATGCCTCACGCCTGGCTAGCAATCCTTGTCCTGCTCCTGCGATTCAGCATTTCACAAATGGATGTGCCCACGCGCCAATCCTACACCATGGCAGTGGTTTGTCCTGACGAACGGTCCGCTGCCTCTGGAGTAACCAACGTGGCTCGTTCCGTCGGGGCGTCTCTTGCCCCAGCATTGAGCGGGCAGTTCATGGCCCTTCCTGCCCTCCTTGGGTTTCCCTTCTTTTTGGCCGGGGGATTGAAGATCGTCTATGACCTGCTATTGTTCCGTGACTTCCGCAGCCTGAAGCCCCCTGAGGAGAAGCCTTTGGATTGACTCCGGAGGGTCACAATTCCGAAACCGTAACATCATTTACAAAAGGGGGCATATAGTAGAAGACCGTACCCGACGGCAAATCCTCACCGGTGGATCTCTTACAAAAACAGGGGCAGTAAGCAATGAAAGCAGAAGAAGTTAGCCGTGTCTGACGCCCATTCGTTACGGCACGCAACTTTTCCATTGCCTTGGTGTTTAATGTGATGAGAAACAGCTTGGAACCGACTGAACCGGGCCCAACGGCTGAGGCCGTTACCAAATTCTCCCGGATCAGACCCTAGAACATCAAGGAGAAATTCATGAAAAGCAGACGGTTACTTGTGGGACTTGCATTGTTTCTTCTCTTGATTCTTCCTACACCCGTTCCCTCCCAAGATCTGGGAACCCTAGTTCGCGGCAGAGCCGTTGGTCACTTTCTCTTTTGGGCGGTCCACCACTCAGTAATCAGCCAGGATGGGACTTTTGTCAAGCTATACCGACAGGTGGGATCGACAGGTACGGATACCACATCCGGTACAGAGGTAACGGCTTCGTGGAGTTTCCAGGTAGTCCCGTTAAGCGGGGACTCCCATGACCTGGCACTCCCCGGTTTTCCTTCTCTTTTTGCGTTTGGCGGAACTAACGAACTTTTTGTCACTATTCCTGATCCGAATCAATGGAAGAACGTTGGGCCCGGGAAGTTTCCTACAAATGCCAAGACCACTTTGTATATCATCCCCAGTCCCTATGACGACACGGCTTTGAAGTCAGCAGTCATCGTCGATATCGCCGGGTTTGTAGGCTCGCTTCGCGTCAGGAACATCGACAACCAGGTCTTAGCCTATATGACTGTCCGTAACCTGAAAGAGAACCCCTCGGTGGATACGACTGAGGTAAGCGAACTGGATCATCACCTGGTGGTGGTCAATTCCGCAGGAGATATTGTTAAGGACGTGGAATTGAAGATGGGACCCGGAAAGGGGTCTGGCAGTAGCGACACTAACGATTAGATCAAGATGAAGGTCACACATTCCGGTCGCGAGACCGGTCGGTTATGCCTCGAATATAATCCGGGGGTCATTCAATAATTAAAGGCTCCCGGACTCTGTTAGCCCCGGTTTCTCACCACAAAGGCACAAAGAAAGACTCCAAATTTCTGCCCAGCCTGGCATTGTACGGAATCTTGCCTTGGATTGAACAACCCCTTAGATATTGGCAAGAGCCGGGATTCTGATATGCCTTGATGGATCTGCATTGCCGGGCTTGCCTTGGTGCCTTTGTGTCTTTGTGGTGTGAATTGCAGGTCGGGCCTTATGGCGAGCATTCCAAGCTAAAGCCACGATTCAAGGGACTGCCGTGCCCTTATCGCCTCGCGCTGTAACGATTCCAGGTCCCCTTTCTTCAGGCATTCGATCAACAATGGCCCGGACTTAAAGCCGCCTTTTTTCAATCGTGAGATCACTTCAGGGAAATTGACTTTCCCGGTGCCGGGAGTGATCTCTACATCCTCGGGATGCTGATAATCTTTGACGCACATGCCGGTGACTATTCCGTTTACACTCTCTGCGTCTTGTACCGGGTCGAGCTGTCCGTTGGAGTAATAAAAAATATTCCCGGGGTCATACCACAATCGGAAATTCCGGTGCCCCACTCTTTCAATAATTTTGCGGCACTCGGGACCCGTTGAATTCAGGCCACCGTGGGGCTTGAGGGTCAATTGGATCCCCTTTTTCATTGCTTCATCGCAACAATTGGCCACCGCATGATAATAAGCATCAAAGAGTTCGGATTTTTCAGTCCCCCCGAGTAGCAGAGACTTCGATCCACACGCAACAGAGAGATCGATGAGCCGGCGCAGGTTGTCAATGCCGGACTGCTTTGATTGCTGCACCCCAAAATCACCTGCAAAGTTAGATAGTATGCCGAGTCCGCGGGACTTGGCCTCTGACCCGATCCGTACAGCTCTCTCTTCCTTGGTCGACAAAGAGATGATCAATTGACTGTCTGGCGCCGCAGACATGAGCCCTACATAGTGAAAGCCTGCTTTGGAGATGGCGTCGAAAATGGTTTCAACCTCGAACTCACTCCATGGACGGGTGAAGCAACCGATTTGCCAGCCCTTCTCCTTGTTGGAGGGGGTGGCGTGGGCTGAGGCCGCGGAGAATCCTACAGCAGCACAGACCTGGATGAAGTGACGTCGTGTGATGGATGGAGTAGGGTGCACGAACGGATCTCCTCTCTCTTACTTGGTACCTCGGTGTCCTCATATTAGAAGATTCTTCTGGTTATTGATTGTAGCTCGTCTATTTCGGCACTACCCTGCAAAAACCGCATGCTTCTTTGAATCGTAATGGAAACGGCGTCCTGTATCAAACGATTCCGCAGCGTTTCGGAGCTAACCCCATTTCTGGATCTCTAAAGGGTCAGTCCACAGGTGGAAGACCGAACGAGTGACCACAATCACTTAGCGGCACTCCACTGTGCCCTGTCATCCTCGCCTTAGCGGGGGGACTCCGGTCACCTGCTAAGCTCTCCAGAATTTCCGGCTCAACTGTTCCAGTTGCCGGAACGTCGCAATCGCATGGTTTTTTCTCGGGGATTGAGATAGAGTTGGCACATCCTTTGAGTCAAATATGTGCCGGTTCACAAGATGAAGGGGTTGTTCCTGCAAGCGTTTTTCGACCCACCCTGCGGTAGGGTTTTCGACATCGAATGGTCGCTGAAGCCAATTCACCGCAAAGAGGCAACTGCCCGATTTCTGCAAACGGGTGGCGGACCGCCGGAGGGGGAAAAATCCTGGGACGTTGGCACGGTTCGAATCTGGGATACGTCCTGGCAGAAACCAGTGACACCAGGGCCATGTATGAGTGGACGGCTAGATGGGACGATTTACTGGAGTTCGTTGTCACTCCAGTGGTCGAAGATGCCGACGCGGCGGAGGTTATGAAGAGGACCATCGCAAAGCCGGGTCGTCGTCAAAAAAGAAATTGACTTTGCGATCGAAAAGCGATGCTCCCGGGCTATGGGATTGTTGCATAATCTTCTTCAAGTGCACCACGGCCAAAGACTCTTCCAACCTGCGCATGTTTGGCTGGACGGCTGAAAGCTGATGGCTGATAGCGGATACGAATCATGCTCGGCAAGACAATTTCACACTATCGAATTATCGAGAAATTAGGTGGCGGCGGCATGGGCGTGGTCTACAAAGCTGAAGACACCCGGCTGGGGCGTTTTGTGGCCCTGAAGTTCCTGCCCCAAGAGCTGAATAAAGACCGTCAAGCTCTGGAACGCTTTCAGAGGGAAGCGCGTGCTGCTTCGTCTCTGGACCATCCCCACATTTGCACCATCTACGACATCGGCGAACATGAGGGTCTGCCCTTTATCGCCATGCAGTTTCTGGAAGGGCAGACGCTCAAGCACCGGATTGCGGGTAGGGGCGACCCGGCTGGTCGCCCAGGGCGAGGCACCGCCTCGCCCCTACAGATTGACGAAATCCTGGAGCTGGGCATCCAGATTGCCGACGCGCTGGATGCCGCCCACTCAAAGGGCATTGTGCATCGGGACATCAAGCCGGCCAACATCTTCGTCACCCTACGGGGGCAGGCCAAGATCCTGGACTTCGGCCTGGCCAAGCTGGCGCCGCACTCCCAGCCCGCAGCTAAAGGCATGGGGGCCACGGCAATGCCGACCATTGCCGCTTCCGAAGCAGATTTGACCAGCCCGGGAACGGCCATGGGGACAGTGGCTTATATGTCGCCGGAGCAGGCGCGTGGCGAGGAACTCGACGCTCGCACCGATCTGTTCAGCTTTGGCGTGGTGCTCTATGAGATGGCCACCGGTCATCTCCCTTTTCCGGGCCGCACTTCGGCAGCGGTCTTTGAAGGGATTCTCACCAAAGCGCCTACGGCACCGATTCGTCTGAATCCTGAAGTGCCAGCCAAACTCGAAGAGATCATTAATAAGGCCCTAGAGAAAGATCGTGATTTGCGTTGCCAGAGCGCATCTGATCTGCGCACCGACTTAAAGCGGTTGAAGCGCGACACCGATTCCGGACGGAATGCTGCTGCCACCTTGCCGGCCATGCCCGCCCTTCCAAACCCGGCCCTCTCATGGGATCAGAGACCAGTACTTCATAGGTCCTGGCTGCGATGGACGGCAGCTGTAACCGCTGTCGTCATCTTTGCGGCTGCCATTCTCGCCTACCTGGCCACTCGCCCGATACCGCATCCCAAAGTTTCGGGTTTCATCCAGCTAACCCGTGGCGCAGGGGCTTTTTCCCTTGTTACTGACGGCTCACGGCTGTATTTCAATCGGAACGCGGCCGGCGGTTCGGTCTTGGCACAAGTATCAACCGCCGGAGGCGAGATTGCTCCTATCCCCCTGCCTGTTGAATACCCGTATCTACTGGACATCTCTCCCTCCGGATCAGAGCTTCTTATCAATGCCGCTCCAGGTACGGCATCCGAGGGCCAGCTCATCATTTTGCCGATCCCAGCCGGATCGCCACACCGATTGGGCAACGTGATTGGGCACGATGGGACCTGGTCTCCCGACGGAGAGAAGATTGTCTACGCCAATGGGCAGGACCTATTCCTCGCCCGAAAAGATGGCACTGATTCGCGCAAGCTCGTCACCCTGCCCGGTAGACCCTTCTCGCCTCGCTGGTCACCCGACGGCAAAGTCTTACGCCTATCCATTTCTGACCCTAAGACCAACTCAACCGCGCTGTGGGAGGTTTTAGCCGACGGAACTCATTTGGCTCCCCTCCTGCCGGGCTGGCACAATCCGGCCAGCGAATGCTGTGGCAATTGGACCCCCGATGGAGGGTATTTCATTTTTCAATCCCTGGTGAATGGGAAGACCAACATCTGGGCCCGTCGCGAAAGACAGGGCATATTCGAGAGAGCCAGTCGAGAACCCGTACAATTAACCGCAGGACAATTAGACACGCTCGCGCCGGTTCCAAGCCGGGACGGCAAGAGGCTTTTTGTGGTCGGTCTTCAGTCGCGGGGTGAACTTCAGCGTTATGATGCAAAGGCCAAGCAGTTCGTGTCGTTTCTTCCCGGAGTCTCCGCCGAGGGGCTGGACTTCTCGCGGGATGGACAATGGGTGACCTACAGCACCTACCCGGATCTATCTCTTTGGCGGAGCAAAGTGGACGGGAGTGAAAGACTTCAGCTTAGCCCCCCTTCCATGAACGCTGTATTACCCCGCTGGTCGCCGGATGGAAAACAGATCGTCTTTTCGGGCCAAACCCACGAGCAGCCTCGTTGGAACATTTATGTTGTGTCGGCCGAAGGGGGGACTCCTGAAAGGTTGGAAGGCGGCACGGATGACGTCGGAGACGTGGGCTGGTCTCCGGACGGCAATCGGCTGATCTTTGGACGGCTGGGGACTGGACCGCTGACATCTTCTGGCACCCCCCCCATTCGTTTGCTCGACTTAAAAACGCACCAAGTCTCAGAACTTCCAGGGTCCAAGGGATTTTTCTCCCCGCGCTGGTCACCGGATGGGCATTACGTTGTCGCGATGCCGCCCGATTCCCAGAAGGTGATGCTTTTTGACTTCCGGACTCAGAAATGGACGGAATTGGCCAGCCTGAGCGTCGGTTATCCGAGTTGGTCGCGCGATGGGAAATTCGTTTACTTCAATCTCCTGTCAACGCAAGAGCCGTTCATCCTTCGAATTCGCATAAGTGACAGAGGAGTCGAAAAGGTAGTGAGTTTGAAGGGCCTGCCTGGAGCCGGCACCTACGGTCCCTGGGTGGGTCTCGCCCCGGACGATTCCCCACTGGTATTGCGGGACAACGGCACTCAGGAAATCTATGCCCTCGACTGGGAAGCGCCATGAGGAACAGAGGGCAGACGGCGGACGGCAAAAGAAGCCTGGTCCCACCCGACAATGGTCACCTGGCTTGTCCTCGCCAGGGGCGGAAAGCTGACACCGGATTGTTGATATGATCCATGATCGGCAAAACAATTTCCCATTACAGAGTCATCGGAAAGCTGAGCGGTGGCGGCATGGGCGTGGTTTGCAGGGCCGAAGAGACCCGGCTGGTTTTGGGTGCGGGAGCTTGCTCCCGCTTTGGTAGCCGCCAGCTGGCTGGCGGCATGGATTTTGGACATTCGGACGTTCTCTTTAGAGAGCGCCGGTCTGCCGCAGGCTCTTGGCGTTGAGCCTGCACTGGGCATTCCCTAATTCGGCAGGAAAGATAGGGGCGGCAGCAAGCTGCCGCTGTGGAGGATTGGCAAGGGGGAGAAAGCGAAAGCAAGCTCCCGCACTCCACAACCTTTTTGATTTGGGATTTGAGATGACGCTGACTACAGGAACTAAACTCGGACCGTATGAGATCGTGGCACCGCTGGGTGCCGGTGGAATGGGCGAAGTCTATCGTGCCCGCGACACCAAGCTGAACCGCGACGTGGCGGTGAAAGTCCTGCCTGCGGCGTTTGCCAACGATGCCGAGCGGATGGCGCGCTTCCAGCGCGAAGCCGAGATGCTGGCCGCGCTGAACCATCCGAACATCGCTTCGATCTATGGCGTTGAGGAGTCGGGCGGGGTGCGTGCCCTGGTGATGGAGTTAGTAGAAGGACCGACGCTGGCGGAGCACCTGAAGTCGGGCGCGATGCCCCTGGATGAAGCCCTGCAAATCGCGAAACAAATGGCCGAGGCGCTGGAATATGCGCATGAGCACGGGATCATGCACCGCGACCTGAAGCCTGCCAACGTGAAGATCACCCCCGAGGGTATTGTGAAGATCCTGGACTTCGGACTGGCGAAGGCGGCAGAAGGTACCGTGCAGGCAGGCGATCCGGCAAGTTCTCCGACGCTCACCATGGCAGCCACGCAAGCGGGGGTGATCATGGGCACGGCGGCCTATATGGCTCCGGAACAGGCGAGAGGGCAGGTGGCAGACAGACGCGCCGACATCTGGGCCTTCGGCGTCGTGCTTTACGAGATGCTGACGGGGAAGCCGATGTTCGGCTGCGAGACGGTAAGCGATACCTTGGCGGCGGTGCTGAAAAGCGAACCGGACATGAGTGTGTTGGCGGTTTCAGTTCCCGCCAGCATCCGGAAGTTGCTGCGGCGCTGCCTGGAGAAGGATCGGAAAAAACGGCTGCAAGCTATCGGCGAGGCTCGGATCGAGATCGAAGAGTACCTGTCGGCCCCGACGGAAGCAGCCGAAGCAGAAGCCGTGAGGGTGAGTCCCGTCACTGCGAGGCGGTGGCGTGAACAATTAGCTTGGGGGCTGGTCGTAGTTTTCCTAATAGGGACTATCGCGGGGACTTTCGCTTACCTGCGGCTGTCTCGGTACTCGGCCCCTGCGATAGTTGCCGAAATCTTGCCGCCCGAGAATACTCAGTTCGACTTCACCGGGCCTTCAGGCGGCCCGCCGGTCATCTCTCCCGATGGACACGCTCTAGCCTTCTCGGCTGTGGATTCCAGTGGAAAGAAGATGCTATGGGTCCGGTCCCTGGACTCACAGACCGCCCAGCCTCTGGCGGGAGCGGAAGGGGCGGCTAATCTGTTCTGGTCGGCGGACAGCCGGGCACTCGGTTTTTTTGCCGACGGGAAGCTTAAAACCATTGAGGCATCAGGCGGACCGGCTGTCGTTGTGGCCGATGCCCCTGATTCTGGAGGAGGAAGCTGGAACCGCGACGGAACTATCCTGTTTGCGTTGGGTATAAGTCTGAACAGGCTGGCAGCCTCAGGTGGCGCCCCGGTTCCGGTCATTGAGCTGGATGCGTCCAAATACTTGGGTTGCGGATCGCCGAGATTCCTGCCCGATGGAAAGCACTTCCTCTATGCAGCAGGTGCTGCTGATCCCGCATTGGGTGGGATATATTTCGCCTTGCTGGACGGCAAGGAGAATCGACTCCTGATAAGGGGAGGCGGCAACGCCGTATATGCCTCAGGGTTGTTGCTTTACCATCGGGGCAACACCCTGATGGAGCAAGCTTTCGACCCGGAGCGAGGGCAGCTCAAGGGGGACCCCCATCCAGTCGCAGAACGGGTCGTGGAAAATGAAATCGGCCACGCCTTCTATGATGCATCCGAAAACGGCCTGCTGATCTATCAGCAGGGGGTCGGGAGAGCTGGAGGGAGACGCTTGAGGTGGTTTGACCGCGCCGGAAAAGAATTGGACTTCATCGGCGAAATGGGCGCCTATTGCGACTTACGCTTATCGCCGGATGGGCGAAAGCTGGCATTCAATGCAGGTGATCCGAACAGCGAAATCTGGGTGGACGATTTGGCGCGGGGGGTCGGGATGCGCCTGACGTTCGATCCCGACACAGACCACGGCTATCCGGTCTGGTCACCGGACGGGAGCCGGATCCTTTTCGGTGCACTGACAGGCAAGGCTCGCAAGGGCATTTACCAGAAACCTTCCAACGGGGCAGGCGCTGAGCAGCTTCTGCTGGCTTCGGAGCCATCTGATACCCAAGTATGTCCTACGAGCTGGTCCAGCGATGGCAGATTTATCCTCTACTCGCGCGGAGATTTATACAGCCTGACGCAAGACGATATCTGGGTCCTGCCACTCGCCGGCGACCACAAGCCCCGCCCCTTTGTGCAAGCGCCAGCGGCAGCTTATGATGGTCAGTTCTCGCCCGACGCACGGTGGGTGGCTTATACCTCCAAGGAGTCAGGCAGAGAGGAGGTCTACGTGGTTCCGTTTGATGCCGCCAAGGTCTTGGACGCGGGCTCCGGATCCGCCAACGCCAGCGCGGGCGGCAGATGGCAAATTTCGGCCAGCGGAGGTCATTCCCCCAGATGGCGGAGGGACGGGAAGGAAATCTTCTACCTCTCGCCCGACAACCAGATGATGGCAGTCGGAGTCGAGGAGCGTGGCAATAGCATTGAAGTGCAGAGGGTCCAGCCGCTCTTCAGGACAACGGTGGCGGCATTCTTTTCCCCTTACGACGTCACGCCGGACGGGAAGAAGTTTGTGATCAACACCGCCAACGTGCAGAACAACCCCCTGACCCTGGTGGTGAACTGGACAGCACGCCTACCCAATAAACAATGAGTGATTTGGATTCCCGATTATGGATTTGAAATGACGCTGGCAGCAGGAACCAAGCTTGGATCGTATGTGGTTGTTTCGCCCATTGGTGCGGGCGGGATGGGCGAAGTCTATCGTGCTCGCGACACCAAGCTGAACCGTGACGTGGCGCTGAAGGTGCTGCCTGCGGCGTTTGCCAATGATGCCGAGCGGATGGCGCGATTCCAGCGTGAGGCGCAGGTGCTGGCATCGTTGAACCACCCCAACATTGCCTCGATCTACGGTCTGGAAGAATCCGGTGGAGTGCGGGCACTGGTAATGGAATTGGTGGAAGGACCCACGCTAGCGGAGCGGATCACGCAGGGGCCGATTCCACTCGATGAGGCCCTGCCGATCGCGAAACAGATGGCCGAATCCCTGGAGGGAGCACACGAAAAGGGGATCATCCACCGCGATCTGAAACCGGCCAACGTAAAGATCACTGCTGAAGGCGTGGTGAAGGTGCTCGATTTCGGGCTGGCCAAGGCCCTGGAAGGAGAAGGAGGCGGGGGTCAGGTATCGGGGGCCGGGTTGACACAGTCGCCCACGCTGACCGATCAGATGAGTCGCCCCGGAGTGATTTTGGGCACGGCAGCCTATATGAGTCCCGAGCAGGCGCGCGGCAAGATTGTCGATCGCCGTGCCGACATCTGGGCCTTCGGCGTGGTGCTCTACGAGATGCTGACCGGGATGCGCCTCTTCGGAGGCGAGACAGTGAGTGACGTTCTGGCTGCGGTGCTGATGCGCGAGCTGGACTGGACGGCCTTGCCTGCACGCACCCCAGCCGCCGTACGGCGCCTCCTCGGGCGCTGTCTAGACCGCGATCCCAAGAAGCGCCTGCGGGACATCGGCGAGGCCGTCGTTCTGCTCGCTGACCCGGTCGGGGCCCACTGGAGCCCTGAGCCAGCCGCGAGTGTCCGGGCGACCACACGGGAGCGCCTGGCCTGGGTCATGGCCGCGCTCGCTCTCGCCGTCGCGGTCACCCAGGCGGTTCGCGGCCCCTCGAGCCGATCGGGCTCGACTCCTTTAGGCCCGCTGCACTTCTCGCTGTCTGCCGAGCCCAGCGAGATCGCCCCGACAGGCGCCGTGATCTCGCCAGACGGGCTGCGGGTTGCTTTCGTGGGTCGCTTGCCGGGGGCCGCGAGCCAGATGATCTTCGTCCGTTCGTTGCACGAGGCGGCTGCCAAGCCACTCGCCGGTACCGAGGGCGCGCCGGACCATCCCATCTTCTCGCCGGACGGGCGCTGGATCGCCTACGTCTCCGACATCCACGCCCTGAAGAAGGTCCCCATCGAGGGTGGCACCGCCACGACTCTGATTGAGGGGAACTTTCGGTACCTTCAGCCGACCTGGGCAGACAACGGCAGGATCCTGCTCACTCGCTTCGATCCCGACCAGCCCGGGGTGATCTACGAGCTTCCGGAGGCTGGAGGCCGGCCGACTCCGGTCGCCGGAAGACCTGAGCAGGCGACCCAGGCCGTGGTGAGTCCACGGGCCCTGCCCGGCGGCCGGCTGGTGCTCCTGGAGGTCGTTGGAACGCGTCCGGCCTTGGCAGTTCAGTCTCTGGAAACAGGCCAGCGGCGAATCCTGGCGCAGGATACCCACTTGGCCCGCGCCGTCGGTCAAAGCATCATCTGGGTGGAAAACGGACGGCTCGTGGCCGCTGGGCTCGACCCTGCGCGGCTCACCTTCTCCGGCGCGCCGGCTGCGCTCCCTACCGACGGACTCAACGCGGGGCCAATGCCGACGACACTGGACGTTTCCGCCAGCGGTTCGCTGATCTTCATGGGTGGCACAACAACCGAGGGCGCGCGGAACCTCGGTGCGTCGATAACGCAAGGACTCGTGTGGATCGACCGAGCAGGGACAAGAACCCGGGTGGCCACCCGCGAGGTCATTTGCGCCGATCCGCGCCTCTCGCCCGATGGCACACGCGTTGCCGTCAACGCAATAAGCGGCGGCAAGGCCGACCCCGACGTGTGGAGCGTCGACCTTCGGCGCGGTGCTGTGTCGCGGTTCTCGTTCGGAGCAGGCGAGGACGAGACGGCGGTGTGGTCACCGGACGGGGCCTGGATCGCGTGGGCCTCGTCGCGGGCCGGGGAAGGGCGTGCGCTCTATCGGCGTCGCAGCGACGGTTCGGGAGACGAGGAAAGGCTCTGGGTCTCGGGCGGCCCGCATTTTCATGCCGCCTCCTGGACTCCGGACGGCAAGGGCATCCTGATAACCGTGGACGACCCGAAGACAGGTTGGGACGTAGTCCTGATTTCCCTCGGCCCCAAGCCGTCGGCAAAACCGCTTCTGACGGGTTCCTTCAACGAAACCAGCCCGCGCGTCTCTCCCGATGGCCGCTGGATCGTCTACGTTTCCGACGAATCCGGGCGCAACGAGGTCTACTCGCAGGCGTTTCCGGATCTGGGACACAAGGTTCAGATCTCGGTGGCGGGCGGTGCCGAGCCTGTCTGGCACCCGCGGGGTGGCGAGATCGTCTACCGCTCCACCGCATCCCGCGACTTCATGAGTGTCGCTGTGCAAGCCCAGCAGACGCTGCTGCTCTCGCCGCCGCGCGTGCTCGTCTCCGATGCCGGCACGGCACGGGGCGAAGCCGACCACACTGAGTTCGACGTGGCGCCTGACGGCCGGCTGCTGGCAGCCGAAGAGCCGCCAGCCGACGCGAATACCGAGCTGCACATCATCCTTGGCTGGGCGCAGGCCGCCGGCCTCCTCCCGTGACAGAAGGAATGACGGCAGGGGCCCGTCTGGGGCCCACGAGATCCTTCCGCCGGTGATCGGGGTAACCAGAAGCTGCGAAAAAATCCGGTGGTGTCAATTCCCCTTGCCGCTTGTGTTCGATGATGGCGCGAGGCTGACTGCCTCGCCCGAAACCAGGGAGTCCGGAGGATTCAGGATCACACTCTCACCGCCGTTCAAGCCGGAAACGATCTCGACCTCTGTTCCAAAATCACGACCAATCGTCACAGGAATCAGCACGGCCCGGTTCCTGCCTTCGAGTACCGCAATCTGGAGGCCTTCAGAGCGGAAGAGAAGTGCGTTCACAGGCAAGAGGTAAGTGGGCGCCTGGGAGGGAAGTTTCAGATGCACCTCCGCGTAAGCGCCCGGGAGGAGTGTTCCATGGGGGTTTTCCAGGTCGATCTCGACCAGGAGTGTGCGGGTGGCAGCTTCGATTGACTCCGCCGTTCGCACCAGTGTCCCCTTGAAGCGGCGGCCGGGGAATTCCGACAAGGTCAAGTCTGCAGGAAGACCCGGCCTGGCTGCTCGCGCGTATACCTGTGGGACTTTCACATAGATTCGTAGCTTCCGGGTTGAAGCGATGTGGAATAATTCCCGGGCGGGGCTTGCGCTGCCAGAATCGATTAGAGCCCCGATATCAGTGTTGCGAGCAGTAATGACCCCATCAAAAGGTGCATAAATTCTTTGGAAGGACTGCAATTCCTCAAGCCTTTTCATGTTATATCGGGCTGACTGAACAATAGCCCCTTTCGCTTGAAGGTCGCCGGACGCGTTGTCGGCCTCCTGCTTCGAGATGGAATCGGTTTTCAGCAACTCCTGGTAGCGGGATGCCGTAATCTCTGCAAGGCGGAGGTTTGCCTCCGCAGTGGCCAGATCGGCACGAGCTTGCTGGAGCTGCTGTTCCACTTCCGGGGTATCGATCTCAGCCAGGAGCTGACCCGCTTTGACGTGAGCCCCGATATCCACGGTCCAGCGCCTCAAATACCCATTCGTCCGGGCGTAAATCGGAGCATCGATGAAAGCCTGAATATTTCCAGGAAGCACAATTTCCTCTGCGGGAGCCCCTCGCTTCGGAGGGATGACGGAAACCGTACGTATCGCTTGTTCCAGTGTCTCACGGGCGAGGGCCGAGCTTGCTTTCGTCCTGCTGGAAATGCCCCGATACACAGCGATTCCGAAAAGCAGACAGACTATCGCGGCGATAATGATCGTTTTGACATGACCTGACCGTGGAGGCGGTTGGCTCAACTTTTCCTGGCCTTCTTCGTCCAGGTTTGCCTCGGTGTATAGGCCGCTACCTTCTCTAACTCCCATCCCATCCTCCACTGCCCTGCTTTATTCGCCGGACCAATCGGCCCGATCAGAAATCGGTGCGGATTTGCCAATACCGTGCAGCAGGCTGAACACGGTGGGTACAAAAAACAGCGTCGCCAGAGTAGCAAATATCAGGCCCCCAATGACTGCGCGTCCCAGGGGAGCATTTTGTTCGCCTCCTTCGCCCGAACCAAGCGCCATGGGGACCATTCCGATGATCATGGCCAGTGCGGTCATCAGGACTGGCCGATAACGCGTGAAGCCGGCCTCCAGGGCGGCCCTTGTGGCATCGCCGTGCTGATGGATTTGATCCTTTGCGAAACTCACGACCAGGATGCTGTTGGCCGTGGCAACTCCCATGCACATAATGGACCCCATCAGCGCAGGTACGCTGACAGTTGTGTAAGTGACAAAAAGGCAGACCATGATCCCGGCCAGCGCTGCGGGCAAGGCAGTAATGATGATGAACGGATCCAGCCAGGACTGGAAGTTAATCACAATTAACAGGTACACGAGAATGATCGAAAAAACTAACCCGCTGAGCAAGCCAGTGAACGAAGACCGCATGGTTTCAATCTGTCCGCGAACCATCAATTGGGAACCGTGTGGCAAATCCTTCTCACTATCCTTGACCACGCGGGTAATATCCTGTGCTACCCCTCCCAGGTCCCGCCCCTGCACTGCTCCGAAGATGTCGATAACCCGCTGTACGTTGTAATGAGAGACCAGTGCCATCATGGCGCTGCGCGTGACGGTAGCCAGACTGCCCAGGATCTCCGGTCGCAACTGATTCTGCCCTGTCACCGGAATGCTCTGCAGGTCCTGCAGAGATGCCAGTTCGTACTGCGGCATCTGGGTGACGAGGTTATAGCTGACGCCATTCTTCGGGTCCAGCCAAAAGGTCGGTGAGGTCTGGAAACTGCCGCTCAGCGAGATTAGCATGCTGTTTGCAATCTCGCGTTGCGTAAATCCAATCTCCCGCGCCTTGGTCCGGTCCACGTCGACATGCATCCTGGGACGATCGAACGTCTGTTGTATCCGCAGATCCGTGGCCCCAGGGATCTTTCTCAGCCGACCCAACAACTGGATAGCGAACTGACGGTTGCCCTCCATATTTCTGCCGACGACTTGAATATCGATTGGCGCCGGCAAACCGAAATTCAGAATCTGGCTGACAATATCGGCGGGAAGGAAATAGAAAGTGACCCCTGGAAATTCCTGCCTGAGCTGGACTCGCAAATTGCGAAGATATTGATCGGTCGGCCGATGCCTCTCAGAGAGGGAGACCATGATGTCGGCGTCCGAAGTTCCAATCGGAGCTGAGTTGCTGTAGGAAAGATTGATGCCGCTGGTCGGGAGACCAATATTATCAACAATGTCAGACAATTCGTTCGGAGGGATAGCCCGCCTGATGGAGCTTTCAACTAAATCGCAAAGCCTTGCCGTTTCTTCAATGCGAGTTCCGGTCTTGGCACGCAGGTGGAGTGTGAAGTGACCACTGTCCGTCGAAGGAAAGAAATCTTCGCCCAACCAGGGGATGAGCAGGAAGGCAGCAAGGCAAGCAGCCAGAAAGGCCGGAATGAACACCTTCCGGTGTCGAATGCCGGTCCCGAGCATCCGGCGATAAGCTTCCCGGCTCCTCAGGAAGCCTCGTTCGAACGCCTTCTGAAATCGGCTAATAAGACTGCGCTCGCCTGGGTCCGGCTTGGACTCATGCGCCTTCAACAGGTACATAGCCAAGGTGGGGACCAATGTTCGCGACAAAATGTAGGAAGCAATCATGGCAAAGGCGACCGCTTCAGCAAGCGGCACAAACAAATATCGCGAGACCCCCGTCAGGAAAAAGATCGGAATGAACACTATGCAAATACTTAGCGTGGAAACAAACGCCGGAACCGCGATCTGCGCCGCACCATCCAGGATCCCGGTCGTGAGATCCTTGCCTTGCGCCAGATTTCGGTCGATATTTTCGATGGTCACCGTGGCATCATCCACCAAGATGCCAACTGCCAGCGCCAGTCCCCCCAGCGTCATGATGTTGATCGTCTCCCCCAGAGCGCTGAAGACGACGATTGATGCCAGGATGGAGAGGGGGATGGAAAGGCCAATGATCAGTGTGCTGCGCCAGTTGCCTATGAACAAGAGAATCATCAGGCCGGTCAGCACCGCTGCGATGATCGCTTCCCGGACCACGCCGTTGACGGCGGCGCGAACAAAGAGAGACTGGTCTGCCACGGGCTGGATCCTGAGTTCCGGAGGAAGCCCCGCGGCAATTCGCGGCAGGGCCTGGCGCACCCGGTGGACGATATCTAGGGTCGAGGCACTGCCGGTTTTCATCACGTAAAGCAAGGACCCCCTCTTCCCGCCTTGCCGCACCACGTTGGTTTGGGGTGCAAATCCGTCGCGGACATGTGCCACGTCACGAATATAAATCGTCGTGTTGCCCGCCACCTTGACCGGCAGATAACTGATTTCCTCTGCCGTCTTGGGACTGGCGTTCATATCCACGTCATACTCGAATTGGCCAATCTTAGAGGTGCCTGCCGGCAGGATCAGGTTCTGGGCGTTGACGGCGTTTACGATGTCGAGTGGCGAGAGACCCTTGGCCTCCAGAGCGGCAGGATTAATGTCGATCATCATCTGGCGCTGCTTCCCTCCGAAAGGGTAAGGAAGTGAGGCGCCTTGCACCGTGGCCAGTTGCATCCGGATGAAGTTCGACCCATAGTCGTTGAGTTGTTGTTCGGAAAGCTTGTCGCTGGACAGGCTCAGCTGCAAAATCGGAACACTCGAGGCGTTGTAGCTCAGGATTAGCGGTGGTGTAATTCCAGGAGGCAAAAATTTCAATATCGTCTGTGAAACAGCCGTGACTTGTGCAATGGCTGCGTCAATCCTTACGGTGGGGTGGAAAAAAATCTTAATCACAGCGATCCCACTGAGGGTCTGCGACTCGATGTGCTCGATGTCATTGACCGTCGTCGTCATGATCCGCTCATGAACCGAGACAATTCGCCCTTCCATCTCCTCGGCATTCAAACCTATGAAGCTCCAAATGACGCTGACGACGGGGACGTTGATATTCGGGAATATGTCTGTCGGCGTGCGGAAAATGACAATGGGGCTGATGATGAGCAGCAGAAGCGCCATCACGATGAAGGTATACGGTCGCTGCAGGGCGATTCGAACGATCCACATATTTCAAATTCTTGGCGTGACCGTGAAACGGATCCCGAGTTGTGGTCTTTGATCCGACATGGCTGCACTCCTGCAAAGCTGAAGAAACAGCTGAGAATGCTGCGCGGAAATCATGCCAGCAGGTTCTTCATACAATCGGCGAGCACTCTGCGGTTGGCCCGGAGATAGGCGGTCTGGGCCTCCTTCCTCTTGGTTACGACGCCTGATTCCACCAAAATGCGAGAATGATGACAAAACAAGGCCAAGCTGATTCCCAGCTCTTGGGCGAGGGCTGTACCCGTGTATTCCCCGCCCCCCATGAGCTCGCGCACGATTCGTACCCTCACGGGGTCGGCTAGGGCTGCGAAGATTCTAGCCTGCTGCTCGCTCTCCCTCAATTCCCTCATGTGGGGATCATACTTCAGCTGATCTTCCTCATCAAGTAGTTTAACAAGTACTTGAGTACGCATAGAGCAGGCAAGCTGAGCCCATCCCTGAAATTATCTGGATAACGTACCTTTCGCGTCCAATCGAGACTGGACAGCAAATGTAGGCCGCAGAGCGGCCTTATGACTTGAGGCCGGTCTTTTAAGGCCGGCGCCAGGGTCCCGATGTTCCACCGCGTCGCATTGCGACGGTTGAGCCCAATTCGTGTCAAATTCTATGCTCGCTGGAAGCCCTAACTCTCCCCTGGATCATTTTCTCACCACAGGTGTTCGTATTGATTCCCAGAGGGAGAGGTCTAGCGAGAATGGGTTTGATTTTTCCACGGTGACAGGCCCCGCTTTCACAATATCTTGTCTCCCATTCATTCGTCGCTTCGCGACGGATGGATATTGGGGCCTTTGATTCCGGCCTTGAAAGGCCGGCCTAAAGTCAGTTGGCCGCGAAGCGGCGCCCAGCAGGTCGAAACATTCTGGACAGAAACGGGAGAGCATTTCCAGTCCGCAGGGCCATTGTTCCTACATCTTTTCTCTGCCCGTCACTCTTGACTATACCCTCATGCTTCCTGTCTGCCTTACCCCTCCTCACCTTTGTCCCCTCCCCTGCAGCTGGCAGCTGAGAATGTGGCATGCGTGCCTCAGGAGGGGCCCTTAGGCAGGATCACCTGGGATGAAAAGTAAAGATTTGGTGCTACCGTAGTGGGTCGGTTAGACGGAGCCCTCACCGCTGACAATTCATTGCGTGGTGTCACTAGGGTATTGAGCAGTCCTACAGGTTTCGTTTGTGGAATTGCCATAGAGCCCAGCAGAGAACGGCCAAAGTGTAGCCAACGGCCCACAGGATCATGTATCCGCTGGGGACTGAGGCTGGGGAAAAGGGAGTTAAATTCAAGTCACGCATCAAAGGGGGCTGCATATGATAGGCGGCAAGCTGCCAAAGCGATTCGCTGGGAACGAAGAGACTCGCCACGATTCCCACATATCGCGTCGTGGCATTGCCTAATAGTGTTCCAATCTGTTCCATCCACCCGCCAATGAACGCAAGGCCGTAAAGGCCCAGGACGGTGACACCGTTGGCAATGGTGGTAAGTCGAGTCCCTCCTGCGATCGAAAGCGTAAGGAGCAAGGTACCCTCCAGGCCCATCAGCGAAACCCCTGTGCCAATCCGCAGGAGTGTCACCCCGCCAAGGACTTTTCCAACCAGGACCAACCCGCCCGCCATCAATCCCAGGTAGAGTGCCAGAATTAACGAGAAGCCAATCCATTTGCCGAGAATGATCTGGAAACGATGGAGCGGCTTGGCTGCTACAGTCTGTATCACTCCCGAGCTGATTTCGCCCGACAGGGTATCGACCGGCACCAGGACCGCAGTCATCACCATCAAGAAGTTGACTGCATAGAACCCCGCCATCATCACCGAACTCAAAATCAACTTGCGCTGGGCGGGGAGAACATTATGAGCCATCAGGTCGCGATGGATAAAGTGGAAGCCCGTCGCGAACAGTGATAGAAAGGCCAGTCCAAAAAGCAAAGCCGACAAAAGAAGCCTGCGGCGCCTGGCTTCCTGCAACGTCAAGTGAACCATGGTCAATATGCCGCGCATCAACTCATCCCGGGCGGTGATCCTGGCCCATGATTTCAAGAAACATCGCTTCGAGCGACTTCCTGGAGCTCCGGATCTGGTAGATCATGACACCCTGATTGACTAGCCAGCGAGTCATTAATGGCAGAACCTCCTCATCAGGGACTCGCAGTCGGACCACGCCGTTATCGGAGATTATCTCGCGTCCAAAAACTTCCAGAGATTTCAATAATCCGGAGCTGATCGGCTTCATCCGGATTTCTACCTCCAGGATGGGGGCCTGGTCTCTCCATGCGACCTCGCGCACTATTTCTCCACCTTTGACAAAGGCCACTCGATCACAGCAGATCTCTACCTCGCTGAGTAGATGTGAATTCAGAAATACGGTTGTACCTTCTTGACGCAACTCATCAATCACGTTGCGGACCAATAGACGACCCAATGGGTCAAGCCCTGACGTCGGCTCGTCGAGGAAGACTAACTCTGGCACGTTGAGCAAGGCTTGAGCCAGTCCGACTCGTTGCATCATCCCTTTGCTGTATTCCCGGATCTTGCGATCTGCCGCATCGTGAAGATCGACCCGGGTGAGCAATTCGTCAATGCGAGCATTCAGCGACCGGGAAGGCATCTGGTAAAGACGACCATGGAACTGCAACATCTCGCGGCCAGTCAGCCATTCATGGTATCGGAAATGTTCGGGCAAAAAACCCAGTTTGGCACGAGCCTGTACGTTCCCAACGGGGGCCCCCAGCACGCGGGCTGTCCCCCTGGTTGGCGTCACTAACCCCAATAGCATTTTGACTGAAGTGGTCTTGCCACCCCCGTTGGGTCCCAAGAAACCAAAGACTTCGCCCCGATGCACCTCCAAGGTGAGGTTCTTTATCGCAACTCGGCCTTCGTAAAGCTTGCCAAGTCCAAACGCTTCTATTACAGGGCTGGTCGAGGTGCTCATACGCAGATTGCTTCAGGGCAAAGGTCACAAGGCATTTGCCATTTCCAGGAGTTCCACGCTTCGAACCGTGCCGGTGAACGCATACACTTTGCTCCCTTCGGTCCAAAGCAGGATGGAACCAGATCTTATGCGGGTTTCAGCGCTATTTGATTTTCCGCCCTCGGAACGGGTCTCAATAAGCAGGCCCTTCGTGCCCCGCAACTCCACTTCCCGAAAGGAAGCAGCATTGGCCGGCACCGGCACCATCAACGTGCTATGCCAATCCACGGAATATGCCAGGCGTCGAGCCTCATCGGGAGATAATCCAGCAACTCTCAAGCCGATTTCGGCTAGCTCGGGGAGAAAAACGCCTGCGGGCAACGAAATTTCTGGGCTATTGGCTTGCATCAACGTGGCTCGGGCTTTCCCACGCGAATATGTAGTGATGACGCAAGGCGGGACGTGGACGGTAACGACAGCACCATTCAGCTGACTCGGGATCTGCACATCGGTGATATCCAGTGATTCCAGGATAGTCGCAAGTTTTGAGATATCGGCAGTAAATCGAGCGAGTCCTTCCCCAATCACCTGGATCCCGGTTTGTGTCACCCCCTCCGGCAATACAAGAGGCAAGCGAACCTCCATGCCTGCCGCCTGAGAGGCTGCCACGACGTCTTCTGCCGCTCTTGGCTCGCCGGGATCCTTCAGGACCTGCAGGTCCCGGCTTAAAAGGGCCTTGAGGTCGAGTTTGCCGTTTTGAAATTGTTGAATTTGAGCAATTCGGCCTGGGTCAATCGAGACCGCCACAAAGCGTTGAACGCGAAACAGGTCAAGAAACTGCTGAGCAGCCGCCCGCACTGAGGGAAAACTGAGCAGGCCGCCACCGACCACTAGCAATCCCAGCAGGGCCAGAGCCGGCCGCCACACATGCCAGGGATTATGAGTTGCCCCCGCTTGTCCCTGATTCAATCTGCTGCGAAGATTTTCGACAAATTCAGGCCGAGGGTCTTTCCGGAATTCATAAAGAAACTGGTCTTCCATGATTGGGTCCTCCTTTCCATTGAGCACGAAGACTCTGTATGGCGCGATACAGGATGGTGCCCACATTCGACTCGCTCAGCCCGGTGATCGAGGCGATAGTCCGGTTATTCAAGTCCGCGGCGTATTTTAAAGAGAGAAGCTCCCTCTCGCGATCGGGCATCTTGGCCAGGAGTTCACTCAGCCTTTTGAAATCCAAATCTCGCAGAACCGCATCCTCCGGCGTTCGAGGATCAGACTTCTCAGGGGCTTCCTCCAATGGCACGATCTCCCGGCACTGGCGAAAGTGGTCTGTTGCCACATTGCGGGCAATAGTGAAGAGCCATGTGGAGAATGCAGCCAGATCACACCGATAACGATGTCGGGCACGCCAAGCTTTTTCAAAAGTCATGGCTGTCAGGTCCTCCGCCATGGGACCGTCTCCCACCCGGTAGCGAAAGAAGTTGTAGACCCTGGGGAGTTGCTCTCGATAGAGAGTGTCCCAATCAACCTCTGTCGCAGGAGTTACTTGGATCAGCCATTTCAGTACCGAGCCCTGGGCACGCATCGTGTAATTATACGAATGACCCCTCTTATTATCACAGGGATCCTGGGCTTTTCTTTGTACCTCTGTAATAATAAAGAGTAACTTCTTGTTTTTCAGGAAAGATTTTTCCCGAAATGGCTCACCGGTCAGAAGTAGGTACAGGCATTCTTGCCTGTACAGGCCATAGGGATGCTCAATCGAACCAACTCTCGACAGGCAAGAATGCCTACCGCTTGCACTTGAGCAGGCGGTGATTGTTGTGTTATAGGTGTTATCTAAGTCTCATGAACGATAACCTCCCAGTGGTTTACTTAGCCAGGCATGGAGAGACCGCCTGGAGCCTCACAGGTCAGCACACGGGGCTTACCGACCTGCCCCTGACTGAGCGAGGCGAGCGTAACGCCCGACGTCTGGGAGATCGGCTGAAGGGAATGGCATTTGCTAAGGTCTTCACCAGTCCCCTACAGCGCGCTGCGCGGACGTGCGAACTGGCCGGTTTCGGGGGCATGGCTGAAGTCGATCATGACTTGGTAGAGTGGAACTACGGTGATTATGAAGGACGCTGCACAGTGGACATTCTAAAGGAGCGCCCCGACTGGCAGCTGTTTCGTGACGGCAGCCCTGGAGGTGAAACCCCAGGTCAGGTTGGAGCCCGGGCTGACCGCGTCGTCGCCCGCGTGCGCGCCGTCCAGGGGGACGTCTTGCTTTTCTCGAGCGGACATTTTATCCGAGTATTGACCGCCCGCTGGCTCGGGCTCGAACCGTCGTCTGCCTGCAAGCACTACATGCTGAGCACCGCAAGTCTGAGCGCGTTGGGCTATGAAAGAAGTCTCTCCCAACCGGTGGTCTGGTTGTGGAATGACGATCATCATGTGGGACCCTGACTCGATTCGAGTTCGGGTGGGATCGACCTCGAGGTCGGTTTCTTTTCCATACACGGAGGTGACACTTTGAAAGCGACACAATTGCTTCACAATCTGGGCCAAAGTCTCTGGCTCGACAATATCACCCGTGATCTTCTGAACAGCGGCACTCTAAAACGCTACATCACTGAGCTGTCGGTTACAGGGCTCACGTCGAATCCGACGATTTTCGACCATGCCATCAAGAACAGTGCCGCTTATGACGCATCCATCCGCGAAAGGCTCAAACAGGGCAAATCGGGAGAGGCGTTGTTCTTCGAACTGGCACTCGAGGACATAACCCGGGCCGCCGACCTATTCCGGCTTATCCATGACCAAACGAACGGTGTGGACGGATGGGTTTCCTTGGAAGTATCGCCCCTGCTCGCATATGACACGGCCAGTACCCTCGCCGCCGCTAAGGACCTGTTTGGCCGGGCAGGACGACCTAATCTGTTCATCAAGATCCCCGGCACCAGGGAAGGCCTGCCTGCTATTGAGGAGGCGATTTTTGCTGGCATACCGATAAATGTAACTCTCTTGTTCTCGCGCGAGCAATACGTGGCGGCTGCGGAGGCATTCCTAAGGGGCATTGAGCGGCGCATCGACGCTGGGCTCAAGCCCGATGTCAGTTCCGTAGCCTCGCTGTTCGTGAGCCGCTGGGATGTCGCAATCGCAGGCAAGGTACCCGAACTGCTGAGCAACCGACTGGGCATTGCCATCGCCAAGCGCGCGTATGTGGCATACCGTGAATTGCTCAACTCCCCTCGCTGGCAGCACGCCTACAATGCCGGGGCCCGTCCGCAACGCCTGCTTTGGGCCAGCACAGGAACCAAGGACCCCAAGGCCTCCGCCGTTCTTTACATTGATGCACTGGTCGCGCCTCTCACCGTGAACACAATGCCCGAGAGCACCTTGAAGGCCCTTGCTGAACACGAAGAGGTGAGTACAGTCATGTCAGCAGATGGCGGCGACTGCGAGGAAGTCCTAGCGCAGTTTGCCCGGGCTGGCATCGACGTCGATGCCTTGGCTTCCCAGCTTCAGACCGAGGGAGCAAAGTCGTTTGCCAAATCCTGGAATGAGCTGATGGAAGTGATCAAGTCGAAATGCGACACGTTTAAGGCAACGGGCTAGAAAAGGAGCCTCGGGATGGCCTTCACTCGGCCAAAACAATATAGGCCGCAGAATCTTCTATCAGAAAAGGATGGGGCAATGCCAAGAAGCCGGGAGGAGAGATGTTTGTGCTTTTTTTCAGCCGTTGAAATTTCTTGTTGGGACGTCTTCGCTGAGGAAACAAAAGGAGGACAAATATGGCGACAGTAATAGCGCCACTCACCCGGCGTCAGGCATGGAGGTCTCTTGAAACTCACTATCAGAAAGTGCGAGACTTGCATCTCAGAAATCTGTTCGCCGCGGATCCCGGGCGCGGCGAGCGGATGACGGCCGAAGCCCCGGGCATCTATCTAGATTACTCGAAGAATCGAATTACGGACGAGACACTCCAGATCCTGATTCAACTAGCCAAGGAGTCTGGTCTGCAGGCACGGATCGAGGCCATGTTCCGGGGTGAGAAGATCAATATCACGGAAAGACGAGCTGTCCTGCACGTGGCCCTGCGCGCCCCGAAAGAGGCATCCATCCTTGTGGACGGAGAGAATGTGGTGCCCCAGGTTCACGCTGTTCTCGACAAGATGGCCGGCTTCGCCAACCGCGTCCGGAGCGGCGCCTGGAAAGGTCACACCGGCAAGCCCATTCGCAACGTGGTCAACATTGGCATCGGCGGCTCTGATCTGGGGCCGGTGATGGCCTACGAGGCGCTCAAGCATTACAGCGAACGCGCCCTGACCTTCCACTTCGTTTCAAACATCGATGGCACGGACCTCGCAGAAACTGTTCGCGCTCTCGATCCATCGGAGACCCTTTTCATTGTCTCTTCAAAAACCTTTACGACGCTGGAGACGATGACCAATGCTCAAAGTGCTAGGGACTGGTTTCTTAAGGGACTCGGAAACAATGTCAAGGCGGTAGCCCGTCATTTCGTCGCGGTCTCGACAAATGCCTCCAAGGTGTCTGAGTTCGGCATCGACACTGCCAACATGTTCGGGTTCTGGGACTGGGTCGGGGGGCGGTACTCCATGGACTCGGCCATTGGTCTCTCAACGATGATTGCCATCGGCCCGGAAAACTTTCGGGCCATGCTGGGCGGCTTCCACCAGATGGACGAGCACTTCCGGACTGCTCCTTTGGAGCAGAACCTGCCCGTGCTCCTGGGCCTCCTGGCCGTGTGGTACAACAACTTCTTCGGGACACAGACTATTGCGGTCTTGCCCTATGAGCAATACCTGAAACGATTTCCGGCCTATCTGCAACAATTGACGATGGAGAGTAACGGCAAACACGTAACGCTCGATGGGACCGAGGTCGATTACCCGACCGGACCTATCTACTGGGGAGAGCCGGGAACCAACGGTCAGCACTCTTTCTACCAGTTGATCCATCAGGGGACCCGGCTTGTCCCTTGTGACTTCATTGCATTTGCTCAAACACTCAATCCGATCGGCCGGCATCACGACATGCTGATAGCGAACGTGTGTGCACAGACTGAGGCACTGGCCTTCGGCAAAAATACTGAGCAAGTCAAGGCCGAGGGAACGCCGGATTGGCTTGTCCCTCACCGGGTCTTCGAGGGCAACCGCCCCTCTAACACAATCCTTGTTGAACGGCTCACGCCTGAGGCGCTGGGCAAGCTGGTTGCTCTCTACGAGCACTCGGTTTTTACCCAAGGTACCATTTGGAATATCGACTCGTTCGACCAATGGGGTGTCGAGCTAGGCAAAGTATTGGCCCAACGGATAATCCAGGAACTGGAAAGTAAGGTAGAACCGACTCTCAGCCATGACAGCTCCACCAATAACCTGATCCGTCGCTACCGGGGACTCAAGGAGAGCTCCTGATAGTTTCGGATTTGAAAACCGCGACCCGGCGCGGCGCTTGGGGGACGTCGGTTTCTAGCTCCTACCCCTCGCTGGTCTTGGGCTAATTTCCTTTCCCCGGACCGGGCTCTCAGGGGAAGGAGCGCCATCATGCCGCTGCGGTTCTCGAAGAATGTCCACCCACTAGAGAGGAGTTAAGTATGCAACTCGGAATGGTAGGTCTTGGCAGGATGGGGGCCAACATGGTGCGCCGCCTTCTGAAGGGAGGCCACCGGTGTGTGGTCTTTGACATGTCACCGAAGGCAGTGGAAGAAATGGTAATGGAGAAGGCTACTGGTGCTTCCTCTCTCCAAGACCTTGCGAAGAAACTGGAAAAACCGCGGGCAGTCTGGTTAATGGTTCCCGCAGCTGTCGTGGACAAGACAATTGCCAGTCTCTTGCCCTTCATTGAGGCAGGGGACATCTTGATTGACGGCGGCAATTCTTACTATGTCGATGACCTCCGACGCGCAAAAGAGCTCTCAGCCAAAAAGGTTCACTATGTGGACGTGGGAACTAGCGGGGGAGTCTGGGGGCTGGAACGAGGGTACTGCATGATGATTGGAGGCGAGGCAGAGGTGGTCAAACACCTGGATCCAATCTTCGCCAGCCTGGCTCCCGGCCGGGGTGACGTGCCGCGCACGCCGGGCCGCGAGAAAATCGGCGGTACTGCCGAGCAGGGTTACTTGCACTGCGGTCCGAACGGGGCAGGTCACTTTGTCAAGATGGTACACAACGGGATCGAGTACGGTCTGATGGCTTCCTATGCCGAAGGTCTAAGCATCTTGCAGGCGGCTAATGTCGGCAAGCAGGAGCATGCAGTCGACGCTGAAACAACCCCATTACGCGAGCCCGAACACTATCGATACGACCTCAATTTACGCGACATCACAGAGGTGTGGCGGCGCGGCAGCGTCGTCGCCTCCTGGTTGCTGGATCTGACAGCTACTGCCTTGCTCGAGGACCCGTCTCTGTCCGGGTTTGCGGGCCGGGTCTCAGATTCGGGCGAGGGGCGTTGGACGATCAAGGCCGCCATCGACGAGGCTGTGCCCGCTCACGTCCTGACGGCCGCCCTCTATGAGCGTTTTAGTTCCCGTGGTGAGGCGGAGTTTGCAGACAAGCTGCTGTCGGCTCTGCGGTTCCAGTTTGGCGGGCACCTGGAAAAATCCAGGAAATAAGTGGGAATTCGTGGACTTGGACTTTTTCAAAGATCTGGTATGAGAATTGATGTACTTGCCAATGCCGAGTTGGTGGCCCAAAGAGCCGCCGAGATCCTTGCCGCAACAGCAAGGGCATCGGTGGCCGCACGCGGCCGTTTCATTGTGGCCGTCAGTGGCGGCCATACGCCCTGGCTCATGCTGCGTGCACTGGCGGGCAAAGAGGTTCCTTGGGAGGGCGTGCAGATTGTCCAGGTAGACGAACGAGCAGCCCCGGCGGGGGACCCGGACCGCAACCTCACCCACCTGCGCGAGAGCCTGCTCGAACATTCTCCATTAAGCCCCGAGCAGATCTATGCCATGCCGGTGGAATCGCCCGACCTGGAGGCTGCAGCCAATCGTTATGCCTTGACCCTTCAGGAGCTCGCCGGCTCACCCCCGGTGCTAGACCTCGCCCATCTTGGTCTTGGGACCGACGGCCATACCGCATCACTCGTACCCGGAGATCCGGTCCTGGACGTTGCCGATAGAGAAGTGGCATTGACGGGGGAATACAACGGAAGGCGACGGATGACTTTGACCTTTCCAATCTTGAATCGGTCCCGGAGCATCTTATGGCTGGTGACCGGGAGTGAGAAGGCTGGAATGTTGAGCCGTCTTCGCGACGGCGACATGTCGATGCCGGCGGGGAGGATCGCCCGCGAACAAGCCCTGGTGCTTGCCGACCGTTCAGCGGCGACGAAATTAGCCCCTGATTCTCACCACTAAGGCGCAAAGACACAAAGAAAAAACCCTAGAACCCGGCCGGCCGGGAGATGTTGGGTATCTTTCTTTCGATTGTTCAGTCAGTCTGAAAGAGCATGACAAGAGTGAAGAGGACCATGAGCTGCGGTAAACCGACGTCATCGGGTTAACCTTAGTGTCTTTGTGTCTTTGTGGTGAGAGAATGGAGCCATCATCGGAATTGTCTCGAAAGTTCCTCGAGCCGCTTTTGTTCACTTGCGGTAAGCCGGAAGCCGAGTGCACCAGCGTTTTCCGCTGCCTGTGTGGCACTGGTGGCCCCGGGGATAGCCACGACCGTGTCTCCGCTGGAATGTACCAGCCAATTCAGGGCCACTTGTGATGCAGTGGCACCGTATTGCCGAGCAATTTCGTTGAGGGCTGTTACCAGGGGTCGGCTGCGTTCGAGACCTTCGCGCTGAAAGGCCGTCATCCATTTCCTTGGGCCTGGTCGGGAGCGAATAAGGTTGGGATCCTGGTGGAATTTCCCTGAGAGAATCCCTTGAGCAAGCGGCGAGTAAGCGATGATTGTAGTACCGAGTTCCCTGGCGGCTTGCAACACCCCGTTGGTCTCGATTTTGCGGTTCAGAAGGCTGTAAGGCACCTGATTGGAAACGAGTGGGATTCCTCTTGCCGTGAGTGCCTGATGTGCGGCACGCATCTTACCAGCTGAGAAGTTGCTCACACCCACCGTGCGAATCTTATTCCCGGCGACGAGATCAGCCATGGCTTGCATTTGAGCAATGGTCGAAGCCAGGGCAAACGGCTGATGGACCTGGTACAGGTCAATCTCAAACGGAGCGAGACGATCGAGGCGTTCAGAGATTGTCGCCTTGATACTACCAGCCGCGCGCAGGATGGGCCACCACTTGGTAGCGATCACCACATCGCCGTTCTTACTGCCCGCGGCCATCAGTGCCCTGGCAAGAGCCGCCTCGGAACGCCCTCTACCGTAGACTTCCGCAGTGTCAAACCAAGTGATTCCGCCAATGAGGCTGGCCTTGACAATCTGATTCACCGTTTCCTGAGGCAGGGAGGGCCAATAACGTCCTGCAAATCCATGTCCTTCAGAAAATTGCCAACATCCCAAACCGATGGCGGAAAGAACGATGGGCGAGCGACCTAAGGGTCGAAGACTCTCCATAGCTGTTTTCTCCGACGCGAATTCAACGACACCATGGTCTGAAATTCTAGCATTTCCGGCGGGATTTGTTACAGCTTGTGAAAGGAAGACCACATTGCGAGTCTCCAAGGTCGACAGGCGTTAATTTGGATGACTGTATTCGGAGCACAGCCAAGTCGGTGTCGGGGTCCTCACCCACCAACTCAGCCGGAAATCGATGTCCATCCGCGAGACCTACTTCGATCCGGGTGGAATGATGCACCACGTGACTATTGGTCAGAATGAACCAGTCAGGCGTGAAAATAAAACCGGATCCATTCCCTGTTACTTCTCGAGAGGAGCGTGAGGACTCCGGCCCGCTCCTGCGCATTGGCTGGTGTATGACGATATTCACCACCGAGGGGCTGGCTCTTTCACAGGCGCTAATTACGGCTTGGGAATAGGCATCCATCGACTCGGTTTCAGTAACGGCTGCCTTCCTGGCTGCTTGTGAAGATGCAATCATATAATTGTCTCTGAACTATGTGAATTTCTCTAGATCAAATCATGATCAAGCCCCGCCGGAGTCCAATGGTGACCGCTTCTGTCCGAGTAGCAGCATGGAGTTTGCTGAAGATCGAGGCGATATGAAACTTGACAGTGTGTTCGGAAATCGACAGGCGCCATGCGATCTCCTTGTTGCCCAGACCCTCTGCTATGAGTCTCAGGACTTCAATTTCTCTCGGTGTTGGGACCTGGTCATTCCCAGCGGGCGCAGGATATTGAAGGAACGGAGCAGTGGCAAGGATTGCCTCGAGGCCTTCCGGATGAAGGACGATCAGGCCAGCGGCCGCTGCTTGAATGGCACCAACGATCTCGCCTGCGGTGGAGTGGTGTGGTAGTAGCGCCAGGACTCCGGCACGCAACACGTCCAGCGATTTGCGGCCATCGGAGTCGTCCGCCAACAAAACAACCGCTAGATTGGACATTCTTGAACTGAGATCAAGCAAGACCGACGGGGCCTCATCGGCAGGCGATTCAACCAGGACCACATCAGGCTGCAACGCCTCGATTTGCTGGGAAATAGCCTCAAACTTAGTCGCACTGGCAACTACAGAAATACTAGGGGCTGCCGAGAGCATAGACTCCAGCCCGGCACGGACGACATCAGATGCGGCTATAACCAGTACACGAATCACTTGGATGTTTCCTACATACCCCTTAGGCAATAGGCAAGAGGACAAGAATACGATTAGTCTTTGCTGCCCGGCCGCTCTCCAATGGTGAGGGAGCACTCTACCGAGTTGCCAGCCCGGATCAATGAGGCTTTGATTGTCTTGCCAACATACTCAGGGGCTAGTATATCCTGCACGTCGCTGATCTCGGCCATCACCTTACCGTCTAGTTTCAGCAACACATCGCCGATCAGGAAACCAGCTTTATCGGCGGGCCCATCCGGCTCGACTCCCAGCAAGATGACACCATTCTGACCCGCCAGGTTCAGTTTGTGTTTCAGAGAATCGGGCAAGCAGACCGGTTGTAGTCCCACACCCAGGAACCCGCGAGCGATTCTCCCCTTTTTGAGCAACTCTGCAACGACGGTGTGAACCGTAGAGGTAGGAATCGTCAGAGGCGATCGGCGGGACAACCCGGTCGTGTTAATTCCGACAACCAAGCCCTGGGTGTTGACTAATGCACTCCCGGAGAAACCGGGATAGAGAGATAGGTCAGGACGAATGAACCTTTCAATCTGGGCGCCTCGCCAAGTTCGCCACACCCCCCCCAATTCACGCACAATTCCTAGACCCGCAAATTGACCTTTATTGCCTCCGTGTCCTACAGCCAATACAAGTTGACCCAGCTTGAGTGTTGACGAATTCCCCAGTTTTGCCACTGGTAGTTCCACGGAATCGACCCTAAGTGCCGCCAGGTCGGTACCCAGGTCCAAGCCAGCCAACCTGGCTGTTATCGTGTGTCCATCTGGAAGGGAGACCGTGATGTCTTCATCTCTCTTAACGGTATGGGCGGCAGTTACGATCACTCCCTGCTGCCAGTGCACACCCGTTGAAGGCATGTGCTCACGCGCATTCACAGCCACGGTGGATTGCAGCGCTTGTTCAACATGCCTGGCAAGACTATCTGAAACTTCGACCAAAGTTGTGTTGTTCCCCAACGATGTAGATTCCATTTTATGCCTCCTGGCTTTTTCTCCTGTGAGAGCTAATTGCTCTGTACTTTGAAAACATAACATCCATGGGAAGGCGTGCCAATCGGCAGAATGGGGAGGAACACCCTGGAAGAACGACTAGGAAATGGAATCTTCCTTTGCGTTTGCCTAAATCAAGAGGAAATCAGAAATCAATCGCGACAACTTCGTGATCCAAAATCGAAGGTACCAGAACGGTCAAGAGTCCCGCGACTTCGCTTGTGTGGGGAGTCTTTCCACTGACCAGAAGCTGGACGTTTCTGGGCTTCTTACCCCGGGGAAGTCGGACCTTGACATGTTGAGTGGTCAAGGGGATCAACTCACGA
Organism: Terriglobia bacterium; assembly: GCA_035541995.1. Lineage (GTDB taxonomy): Bacteria > Acidobacteriota > Terriglobia > Versatilivoradales > Versatilivoraceae > DATKMG01. The sequence goes on along the minus strand of DATKMG010000695.1, from coordinate 19 downwards.
AACGGCCCCTTCATCATCA
>DATKMG010000694.1:0-7992 GCA_035541995.1 Terriglobia bacterium | reverse complement strand
CGACCTCCCCTCCTTCGTCGAGGAGGGTAGCTAAAACGTCCAAACGCCAGTGGCATGCTAATTCGACGAACGAGAAATAATCATGCGTCGGTCAAATCCTGAGCCTTCCCATGAACCAGGTTGGGAAAAGGCAGGGGGCTGAAACACAGACATGATTTCTCTCACCATTCTGTCGTGATCTCCGTCGTATCGTGAGACTTCATAGCAGCCCAGGGGGCTCTCGAGGGCATTGGCAAGACACTTGTTACAGTATGTACAAGGCTTGAGTGGCCGATCAATACCGGCCTCGAAAATCTTCACGAGGTCATAGTTGGCAATCAGAGAACGGCCAATTGAGACGGCATCGCAAGCCCCATCCCTGAGAACTTGACGGATGTAAGATGCTGTTTGGAATCCACCCGTACAGATAACTGGTATTTTGATGTGCTTTTTGATTTCATGCGCCGCAGGGACGTTGATGCCTTCAATCTGCTTGGGTCTTGCGTGATTCCAGAAATAGCGGAAAACCGGCTGAAGCATTTGGAAATGAGTCTCTAGAGTTTTCCAAGAGGTTCGAGTCGCGGCAGAAGGTTTCTTCTGGCCGCTGGCTCGAATGCCATCTGCGACCGGAAAACTGCCAGGCGGATTTAGCGGGTGAGGAAACGAACTGCCTGTCGATATATGAACGGCATCGGCCCCAGCCTCCTCAATCCACCTGCAGACTTGAATCGACTCTTCCAGAGTGTTCCCTTTTTTCTTCCAGAAATAAACTGCGTTGGCCTGATCGATTGCGCTGATCTTCACTTGGACGTGAAATTCATCACCCACCCTCTTGCGAATGGCTCTGAGGACCTCCAACAGGAAGCGGGTTCGATTTTCCAGGGACCCGCCGTATTGGTCCTGACGATCATTGAGGGCCGAACTGAGAAACTGCGTAAAGAGGTAACCGCTCGAGGCATGGAGTTCAACTCCGTCCAGCTCTGCCTTTTTGGCACGGCAAGCCCCGTCGGCAAACTGGTGGACGGTTTCCCGAATTTGATCTGTGGTCATCGTCTCACACGGGAATTTGTCAGTCGAGTCAATGCGGCTGACGGAACTTAGTGCGCTCTTATCCAGGTTCTCAATACCACCAACTTCGCGCTGCCGGCCGGAGTGACTGAGTTGCAGGATAAGTTTGCAGTCGTATCGGTGGACGACGTCGCCCACTTGTCTCCAGAAGGGGATACGTTCGTCGCGGTCAAGCGTGGCGTAGTAGGGGAGGATACGTCCTCGGATATCTATCGGTACAAACGATGTGAGAATGGCGCCCACTCCACCACGGGCAAATCGTTCTTCCCAGTTGAGTCGTACTTGTGTCCCTGAACCGTCGTAATTGTCAAAGCGACCCGAAAGATTGGAACGGAAAATTCGATTCTTCACGACGAGGTTTCTGAACTTCAAGGGTTGGAAGATGATGTCGTTGTCAATCATTTTCCCATCCTTCGTGCAAAGGATAGAAACATGCCGAACAAAACTACAAAAACAAGATCTCCCACAACTGGGATCCAGAAGAACCGAGGGACTTGATCAGGAAATGACAGGAAGTTCCTGATGAAGATCAGAGAGAACGCGAGTTTTCCCACTAATCCCAGGGTGGCAATATCCCGATTTCGAAACAGGTCCCGTGCAACCAGGTAATAGCCGATCCCAAAGGTCATGAACAGGGCGATCCATGCCTGATAGTAGAGTGGGGGGGATGGTACCTGGAGGCCTGCTCTCTCAAAAACCAGGGGGGTTAACAGCAGAATGAACAATCCTCCCGCGAGATTCCACAAGGCACCAATAATGAACATCCTTCGATAAAAACTCTCTCCCATCGATGCCGCATCCCTGTCCGGCTGCGTGACTCCTCAGATATGGGCATATTCCCCATAACCCTTGCCGCTTATTGCCTGGCCTTGATGATGACCCTCGTAGGTAAAATGATAGTAGGTCATGTTAGAAGCCACCAGTGCAGGTGGAAAAGTCCTGAAAGCGGTGTATTCCAGTTCTCCTCCCTCAGTCTCAGCTCGTACCTTCCATCTGCGTGGAAAACTCGTGGTGGTGTTTCCGATACAATCATCGACCTGGTCAGTCTCTGACCCTTGAGGATATTCGATGTCGACTTTTCTGATTTCCGTATAGCTTCCGTCCTGGAAAAACCCGCCGCGGTTCCGAAAATTGATTCCGAAACCCCTTGCGAACATGAAGCCGCCGTAGCATTCTCCCGAACCAATGAATAATTCGTAATGATAGCGGACGAACTTCAGGGATGGGGCCAGCGACTTCAAGAATCTAAGAGGAGACCAAAGCGGATCGAAATCAAAAGGCTTTCGGGCGAAACCATGTTCGAAACAACCAAAGCCTGAAAACGAGAATGATTGTTCTGCATCAGGAATGCGATGAGGTTCGGGGTGGTTGTTGCCACGTTGAAACTGGATCTCTCCCTGAAAGGTGCCAAAGGCTGCAAAGTATGTAAAAAGGCCTGGGATGTCTGCCCACCAGATGATGTCTTTCCCTTCATAGTTGAGGTCGATTCTGATTTCGTTTTCCTGATTGATAAACTGAAGCTGATAATTGGGCCAGCGGCCGCGGATCCTGCCAAGCCGGAGAGTCTCTTCGTCATCCTGAACTCTCAATCCACAGATCGAGACATCGAGCTTGTCGGTCTCCATCTCGAGATCTGAGGCTTTGGGCAGATAATAATGTGATAAGTGGCTGAAGCTTTTCCTTTGCCTATCAAAGACCTCCTCCGTGGGAATCAGGCACAAGAATTCCACTTCCTGGGCGTTGCCCAGACGCAATGAGACTCTGTCGTAATTGTCGATGCCCTCCAGCCCATATAGGCCGGTCATCAGGCTACCACGAGCCATTTTCGCCGGGATTGCCGGGTCCTTAGGCAACACAAAGAAATACCAACCGTCCCAGCCAGGCCATCTGGCCGAGAAATCCACGGCATGGTTCCTGCCATTTTTGTAATAGCGGGGCAATTCGTATGACTCCGGAAGAACCTTTCGGTCATTTCGGATGGCACGATCCAAGCCCTTATAGATCCAGACGGAGTTGAAGCGGAGAATCAGATAGATGACAACCAGGGTTGTTCCCGTCCATACGGGGAAATCAAACAAAGTAGACAGCAAGGGGCCACCTCTTCACAAGTCACTTAGGACTGTGATGGAAATACGGGATCCAAGTGCATTCCTTCGCGCCGTAGGCGTACAAATAGGACTGCTAAAGGAACTGCCCAAACCACCAGCGTTAGAATCAACATGAAAAGGAACGTGGGGTCTTCGTAGAACCACGGAGCTCGTCCATCAACCCAATCCGTGTAAGTACCCAACCGAAAAGATCGATTTACCTGCCCGAAGATCCAGATCCCCGAATACACTAAGATTGCCAGGTAGATTATGCGGTTAGGCCAAATGCGTCCCATTCGCACAAGTCGGTACCCTAACAAGAATCCACCCACGGCAGCCATGAAGAACAAGGCTATGACGATCACGACCAGATAGGGATAGGCCGAGACGGAATCTTCGTGCCACCACATGTGTGTGGTTTCCCAACCAAAGTAGTTCAGGAGAAAGTAAATGGGGATCCAGCTGAAAAAAAAGGCCTGGTAGACCAAGTTTTTGTTGAAGGTCCGGTAGTAGTATTCGGGTCGCCCCTTTTGGAGTTGTTTGTTGGCAGCGTCCGCGAAAAGGGTTCCAATGCCAAAGGCAATGGGGATGTCTATTTGAACCATGCAGTTCCCTCCGCTTCAACTATAAACATCACGAGTCGGGGCTCTTAGACTCTTAACAGTGCGGAACGTGTGCTAATCAGAATTACCTCGGGAGATAGCCCGGGGAGGCACAATTTGCTGCCCCACTTAATTCTGTGTTTCAGTGAATCTTAGTAGACTAAGTATTTGGGGATAAGAATCGGTGGGAATATAGCACTGAACAAGGGCCCCAGGCAAGAATATTCAGGGAAAATTCAGGGTTCTTTGGATGGGTCAATCACCAACTGCCACATCAATCAAATGGACAGTCACTCTATTCCGCGAATGTCAGTAGAAAAGGGCTCTCTGACAGGACCTAACGATCTGGCCAGCCTACCAGTGAGAATTCATAATGTGGGGACTCAGTGTAGACTCAGCTAAACTAGAACGTCCTGCATCCAACCCACTCGTTCAATTTTTATTTCACTCAATCGGCTTGTGCCCAACCCATACTTTTCATCGGCCATGGAGACACACAAGGGGGGAGGGGAAAGCGGCCAAGGCTCACCTCGCAAGGCTTTTCGCTTCTCGGTAATGATCTTAAGGCAAACAGCCTCAACTGCAACGGGATCCGTGCCCGCAATCAAGCCGCTGTAATTCCATAGGTAGCGTGGATCGGGCTGAGGTCCTTTATCACAGAGCGGCCGAAGGGCGTCCACCAGGACTAGTCGAGTTTTTCCTTGGACATGGGGCATTTTCCAAATTTCACCCAGCTTGGCATTGTCGGCGTCATGATAGCTGGAAGGACTTCCGGAGAACGTGATGTAATTCTTTAGCACGGTTCCGATGCCAGTCAGCCAATGCGCCTTTAAGGCAGGAAGAGCAATCAGAGAATTACAGGCTCTAGGCTGATCTGGTCCGCCTTGCGCATTACGGATCTGCGGGGCCGGTATTCCCGCATTCACCAAGGATGCCTTCACGGCGTCAATTAGTTCTTTGTGAGTTGCATTAAGATGGGGAGTGGGAACAACACCGATAACATCGCTGAGTTGGACCAGAGACAACCATGCGGTTCTTTCGCTTTTCTGGCCAGTTGCTCGCATCAATAATTCAGCCAACATTTGTTTCAGGACAGAAGCGTCTACCTTCGTGCCGGTTGCGAATGCTTTCTCGTCCCTCACCAAGATTACCGTACTGGATCGCGTAGGGCGGGCACTACCTCGAGCATGCAGCTTGTCAGCAATGCCGCTGCTAAGAACCGTTGCCACGGTCCCACGCACGAAATCCCTGCGAGTAACAACGGGATATGTCTTATTCATCTGAAACCCTCCCGGAATGGAGATTCTCTGTAAATGCATCAATGAATGAGGTCGCTGTTGTATGATCTGGACATTCGAAGACGAGCATCAAATACCGGTCAGTTCTTTGGTATCCCAGCCACCCATCTTCAATCTGAAAAAGGTCAGAATTCTTTGGACTACTCTGGGCAAGCCCCTTTCCCTTTTCAGGCAAATATATCTTCATGAAATGCGCCAGTGCTCTTTGAGCGTCTTCCGGCCCGGAGTACCGGGCCAGCAGGAGCCGAACAGCGGGCCGTCGGTCCTTATCGGAAGCCAGATCAAACACAGTGGAGACAGCTTCTACCTGAGGAGCTAAGTCCAGGAGATTCTCCGTACTTAAGAAATAAAAAGAATTCAGTACTAAGTGGGATCTGAAAAAACAAAGGCGATTCGATCGTTGGGTCCATAATCTGACGCTGGTCGGCAGGGCGCTTAGTAACTTTGGCGGGGAAGAGGCAGTGCGACCCGCAGCGATAGCCTTCCCGATAGCCAATACGGCGTCTCGGGAAGGAATGTTCTCCTGTGTGGCCATCACCCGCGCGTAAAGATTCCTGGACCAAATGCGCAGCAGACCCGCGCCATAAAGGGCATGCGGAAACTCATCGATTGTGGACGGTCGCTTCTTCAAACTGTCGCTGGTGAGGCTTTGAGGTTCCCCCCCCCAATCCTGCGAAAGAAGCCCAAAGGCATCATCGGAGGATCCCATCCAATACAGTTCAGTAACGATCTCATCCTGGTCCTTCGCTTTGTAAGTGTAGACATCCAACCGGCAGAATCGATAACCGAGGTAAAGCTCACCTGCTCCATCCATGTAGTCAAAAATAGACTTGTCCGTAACGACTAGGGGATGGTCATCCCGATCCCAATCGCCCACTTTACTTGGCAAATTCACCTTGAAATCTGATTCAGGAAGATCACTCATGTTTTTGATGAGTTGCGGTGTAGAAGGCAGTTCAAGTAAGTGTTGTTCGCCAACCAAACCAGCTTTGCCTGATTTCGTTTCCGGAGCATCTAGAGAAAAGCCAAAACCGAATAGCGAAGCAACTAGAAATACAAGCGAGCTTGCGTATGTATACCTTAAGGTCCCCAAGGACTGGCCGTATCGGAATTGCATAAATAGGACCATTAATCTGAGACTGGACCGTAGGCACGATTGGACAGGCGCGCTCCCTGCGGGCAACACAGACCGAACTTATGTCAAATCGGGCAGAGTTGTCAAACGGAAAGAGCCTTCTTAGCATGGGCAAAGTCCGAGTGCGATTCAAGAGTATGCGGTTACCGAAAACCTCTCCTGGGTGAAAAAGTCTCACACCACCAAGTATGGGTTCTACTACAATCGAGACAACAAGAAGCAAACTGCCAACTTCGGCTCTGCTCAGGGTGAGATTGACTTCTTTGGTGGCGCGACAAACCCTGAAGATACAGGAAGCAACCTGGCCAATCTCTTATTGGGCAACCTCAGCAGTTACAGCCAGGCTAATGCCTCGATCTATCCTTATTTCCGGTTCGAGTCATGGGAAGGTTATGCTGAAGACAGCTGGAAGATCAGTAGGAAACTGACATTAGAGTATGGGCTCCGTTTCCAACGGACGACCCCCACATACACGTATACGAGGGATGGAACGCCTGGTGGTGAAGGGACCTTCCAGCTCTATAGTCTGGATCTGAGTAAGTGGTCTGCTGCGACCGCTCCGCAGATTAATTTGAACAACGGAAAAGTGATGGGAGATATCTATCAGGAATATCTCGCCAACGGGTTGATTTGCGATCCCTGCGCGGGTGTCGACAGCGGGTTTGCGGCGACCAAGAATTTTGTTTCACCCCGCTTCGGTTTCGCATACGACGTGTTTGGAGATGGTAAAACAGCCATCCGAGGTGGATTCGGGCAGTACATCGAACGTCTGCGCCAGAACAACTTCAACTTTGGGGCAGGCAATCAATTCCCGAATGGTACAATTACGCCGAATGTCTTTTGTGCGAGGATGGCCATTGATTTTCCGGAAGCCCATTGGGAGGATCATATATGCATCTTGAAGGATGGCAATGGATCTTGGGTGCTCTGGGGGCATTCCTGGTCGGAGTGTCGAAGACCGGCATTGCAGGACTAGGTATACTCAATGTTGCCATCTTTGCCGCTATTCTACCCGCACGTGAATCGGTGGGAGTCGTTCTGGTCATTCTCATCAGCGCCGACATTGTGGCCGTAACTACCTACCGGAATGATGCCAACTGGCACCATCTGTGGCGCTTGTTTCCTTGGGCGGCCATTGGGGTGCTGATCGGGGCAGCCACGATGGGAAGAATCAATGATTTAACCGTCAGGCGCTTAATTGGGGGGATCCTGGTGCTCCTGGTGCTCCTTCACTGTTGGCGACGAAATAGGAATAGAAGTCGGGAAGAATCGCCTGATAAGGGGAGCACTGGATACGCGCGATTGGCCCTGCTGGCCGGAATTTGTGCGGGGTTCACGACAATGGTTGCCAACGCGGCCGGGCCAATCATGATTTTGTACCTGCTGGCCATGCGTCTCCCTAAAATGGAATTTATTGGGACCGCGGCCTGGTTCTTTCTGGTCCTGAACCTGTTTAAGGTGCCATTCAGTTATTCACTCGGATTGATTAACCCTACATCCCTGTCCATCGACTTGCCGTTGGCCCCCTTTGCTATGATAGGGGCTGCATCAGGTCGGGCAATTGTCAAACACATTGACCAGTCACTTTTTGAAAAGACGGCGTTGATTCTCACACTGGCGGCAGGCGTGAAGATGGTCTTATAGTGATACGGAATTCAGAAGGCGCCTATCTCCGCCTTGCGCCTCAGTATCGAATTGCCAATAGGGTGCCGCCTGACCTATTCAAATCACTCCCGCGGGTGAAAATGGTGGAGGGCCGAGTTCCGCGAGGCCGAGCCGCGGACCAGACTGAATTGGCCTCACGGAGTTCGGCCGTCCAAATT